>JALSQP010000049.1 GCA_026985375.1 Desulfurococcales archaeon
TGTTTATCATATGTAATTTTACTTATTTCTTCACATAACTCATCACACTTTGGTACATACAAGTTCATATCAAGCCGTCTTAAACTCTTTTCTCTTATAACATATGTTTTTATCGGTATCATGTTACCCTCGAGCAATTGTCGAGCATCATTTTCTCTTACGAGTGTGGCTGTTAATCCGATTTTTATAATATCCTTGTTCATTACTCCTAGTTTTTGAAGAAAGTAAATCAACGATAAAAGCAAAACTCCTCTTTTACTCTCTACTAGATCCCTTAATTCATCGATAATTATGAAGCGCAGATTTCTCAAATGCTTTCTAAGAGTTTCATTTAGAACTATATATGTGAATGTTTCAGGTGTCGTGATAAGTACATGGGGCGGTGTTCTTGTTATCTTTCTTCTCATACTATATGGTGTATCCCCATGTCTAAGTTCGACATTTACACCGAAGCACTTACCTAGTCTCTTTAGTCTTAAGGTGATATCTCTATTCAGAGCTCGTAGTGGTGTAATGTATATGGCTGATATTGGATTTCTTTTACTAACCATGATATCATATATGACAGGTATCATTGCCGCCTCAGTTTTTCCAGAACCTGTTGGGGCAACTATTATGGTTGAAATTTTATTGTTATATATCATGTTGAAAGCTTTCTTCTGTAAAGACGTTAATTCATTATATCCGATAGCTTCTAAGCACTTGTTAATGTCTTGCATTTCGTTAGTTCCCATTTCAACATCGATTATTTTATCCCCTTATATATAGACTTTGGAAATATAATATTGGGGAGCATCTTGTGACCGGCTATAAAGTACCCGCAAAGATTATTTTGTTTATTTTGTCGAATATTTTGGCTATTCTGTTTTATTCTGAGGTAGCTGTAGACACATATAATGTTAAGATCTCTAACATCGCTATTCTCATAATAGCTATGATATTACAGCTCGTCATGCTTTATTTAAGCAGCGGCTCATTGATAATTTCGGTATCATATGTTGTTCTTTCATTATATGCCACTATACCATCATCACTTTATTTCATTACTGGCTTATTACTACCTTTGCTCATAGCATTATTTCTAAACAAGGAATTATTTAGGAAAGATAGTCTACTTATTGCTATATACAATTTATCTAGAAAACCTGGTTCTAAAAGGTCTATAAGTCTAATACTACATTCATTAGCAAAATATTTTGCAAGTCTAACCCTTATGTTAACTGTTATATACTTCTTCATAGAATCAGTGACGATGCCCTTCACGATTCGTTCCATTTATGTCATATTCATCCCAATTTCAATTGCAATAGGCTTTATATTGATAACCTTATGGGAGATCGAACCTTTAATTGCAAGCATGATAAGTGCATTTTCAATATATTCTCTAGGCATATCTCCTGGCGTGATCATTGGTCATATTACCGATTTGGCAGAAAAGGAAAAGATCGTAAAAGGCGTATACTTTGGAGATGTAGTTGCAACGCTGGAATACGGTTATCCATCAAAACAGTATTTTAATACTGCCCTTCATGATAGTAAGATGCGGAAAACATGGTATTGGAGAGAAGCTAACGAGAATCTAATTATCGACATAGATAATCTTCCTAATCAGCATTTTGTAATAGTTGGCGCATCTGGGATGGGAAAATCATTCCTAGCTAAGCATCTTGTCAGGCAAATGATCGAAAAGTATAATTATAAGGCTATTATTATTGACTTTCACAATGAATACAACGATCTAATTGATCTTGAAGATGTGATATATATTGATGCTAAAAACGTTTCTATAAACCCATTTACATTAACTCGACTAAGTCCACGGGAACAAGCGCATTATGTTTCACAATTGATTTCATCAATATTCAATCTTGGAAATATACAGCAAATAACATTGGAAAATATAATAATTAAAGCATATGAACATAAGGGAATATACGAGGATAAACCGGAGACCTGGCACAATAGACCACCTGCCTCTAGAGACATTATTAATACTGCATTGGCACTATCAGAGGAATTCAATACTAAACATGTTCTACCGTATCTTAAAACTTTAGACAGTATATTATCACAAACATCAGAGTTAAACATAGAAAAAATCATTCAGCATTCAGCGATCATCAACTTATCAGGGCTACCAAGCGAGTTTATGCGAATAATGTACGTGTATACATTATTACAAAATGTTCTCGACTACTTCTATGCTAACAGAGTTAATAAGAGAACGGTTATAGTTATTGATGAGGCTCATAGGATATTTTCAAGAAAATTCTCCCGAACAATAATATCAAGGTATCTTATGGAATCGAGAAAATATGGTGTCTCCATCATTATAATTACACAGCAACCAACGGATTTGATCTCTCATATTTTTCAAAACACTGTGGTAAAGGTTTCATTCCGTATAAATGAGCCAAAAAATTTAGAATATATGTCTAAGATCATATGTGAGAATGAAGACCAAGCAAAAATCAAAGTGGTAAAGTACGCATTACGTAATGTGAGCAAGGGAGAATGTGTTATAAAAATAGAAACAATGAATAAGTTATACCTTGTTCAGATAAGAAACTAAGTTAACATTTTTAATTATCTATCGAAATACTAAAGTAATACCATGGAATTATCGAAAATATTATCAGGGTGTTATCATATGCTCACTGAAGAATTTGATCAAGACATTACTACCGAGGAATTCTTCGGTACTGAGACAAAATCGGTTCCAATAGCTTTGCTATCGGAATTTATCAATAAAACAAGATTATGGATAACCGCTCTTTCCGGAAATATCTCAGAGAAAGAATTCCTTGAAATTTATCATAGGCTCGAGGAGAAGAGAAAGAAAATACGTGAACAACGCAAAGAGATTAAAAAGAGCAAGAAATCTAAATCCGGAAAGTCAAAAAGTTAACATTGCATATTAGAATATCTGCCTCTCTACTTCTATTTCGCTGAACCCTATCTCCTCTAAGCATTTTTTCAATAAGCCAAGGTCGAATCTGCGATCAAATATTATTTCTGCATTCTTACCATTGTTTTTCTCAAGCTTAATTTTATGGACAACAACCCTACCAAGAATAGCATCACGAGAATCCTTGGGTATGAACAAATATTCCTCGAACTTTTTCCTGGCCATATTATAGAATTCATCGAAGTTAGCAATGATCCTCATAGCTTCAGATAGATCTCTTGTTTCTCCATGATGAGATAGAATACACTCCAGTAACTCCATAGTCTCCTTATCGGATAGTTTAACATGAGGACTTCGGGCTAGATCAATTATAATCTTTATTCGACTCACGAGATTATCACCAAATATAATTACATATTCCTACACACATATATTTTAGAAGGAGGTGATGAGTACTGTTCAGAGCGGTTTATCCAACAGCAAGTAAGTTCAAGTACATTGCTCAGACACTGGCAAAAATTACAGATGAGATCCCATTTTACGCTACCCCGGACTCGCTAGAAGCGAGAATACTTAGCCCAGATAAGACTACATTAGCTATACTCAAGATACCATCAATAGCGTTTGAAGAGTATGAGTGTGGCGAAGAAAAATTCTTTGTCATTGGTGCTGATGAGTTCAATAAGATCATGCGTAGAGGAACAAGAAATGATGCTGCTATCTTCGAGCTATTAGAAGATAAGAACATATTCAGGGTAGTATTCCGAAACAAAAAGACTGGTGTTGAAAGAACATTTGAGATCGAGACTAAGCCTAGAGCACAAGAAAAAGTCCCCGAACCAGAGCTAGAGCTAGGAGTAACTCTCAGAATGCTAACCGATGATTACAAAAATATAATCAGGGACCTAAAGATCGTTGGGGAGGATGCTACATTCACCTACAAAGACGGAAAACTATTGATACACTCCATGACACAACAGAAAGAATATCGTGGAGAATTCGAACAAGACAATCCATTACTCTATATATCAGCAACCATTGATTCGGCTCGTGCAAAGTATAGTGTTGGTCTACTCGAGTCTACACTAAAACCAACACAAGCATCAAAAACCGTAACGATATCGTTCGATACAGACAAACCTATAAAGATTGTATTCGAGCTACCAGAAGGTGGAAACATAGTTTATTGGATTGTCCCAAGAATAGAGGCCTAATCACCCGGTCTCGAGTTTAGATAACAAATCCATCAAGACCTTTTGCGCCTCGCTTCTTCTTATCTTCTTAGGCTTCCTGATCGATAAGTCAAACTTCCATACAGGATTAGGGCAAATATCCCTACGTGGGCACGCGAAGCAACAGTTAGGGCACACCATTAGTTCCTCGTCCATCGTACACGTTCTCGTTGGCCTATGAAGGCCGCAGATACTGCATTGTTCCCAATAAATAGTCATTTCATAATCCCCGTATAATTATAATATGCTGAACAAGAATAATTACCTAATGCCGTACCGATGAGGCGCAGGATCCGCGGCGGGGCACAACATATGGCTGCCCCGCATGGGTAGACTGCGCCGAGGGATGCAGGCCTTGTTTATACTACGTTTATATTGTTCATGGCAAGTAATCGCTTAAACCTTAATGCATCATTATACATATAGATATTATTGAATAATACATATATCTCATTTGTTTGAAATGTTTTTATTTTCTCTAACAGGTTATAGAGATCTTCATCCGTATACTTATACCGATAGTTGGTTTCTCTTGGTCCTCTACCATGTAGCCTGATATAAATTATATTATCATACCAAACCGGCTCACGTCTTAATATGTCAACTATATGGATTACCTCATGTCTCGCCAGAATTCTTCTCAATTCATCATCGTGTTTTGTCCATTCCCCACGAGGTTCCCAACCTAACAATACATGGTCAACTATACTTTTCGCAGCATCGAAAAAGCGCTCCACTTGTGTAAGCATCTCCTGATTAAAGGGCATAGATGGAGGTGTTTGTAATACTATTATTTTAGATCCGAGCACCTTCGCGATCCTCACACATTTCTCCAGTGCGTCAAGATTCTCTTTCGTAGGTTTTAAGAAGCCATATCTATCAATATCACCAGGGGGTTTTTGCTTCAGTTTCTTCCATGTAGGCGAACGTTTAGGATGGGTTATCACCTGCCATGCTTTCATGGTAAACTCGAAATCAGGAGGTGTTCCTTCCCTGATCTTTTCAGCCCAGCCAATAGATGGCAGATTGTAGAACGTGTTTTGGAGCTCTACTAATTTAAAGTCATTATAGTATTTCTCTCTAGCTTTGGGAAAACCACAACATCCAACTTTAACTACCGAATTATTCTTCAATACTTGTTACTCCCTCTTTAATTCGAGGGCTTTTACACTTCTGATAGGCTCCAACTTCATTAATATTCGCTCTATTTCCTCAGGAGTGCTTATCAATGCTTTTGATAAGTCCACAACCATATAGCATTCACCGATCTCGCCACGACGTATAACCAGGCATCTTGTAGCAATAATATCGATCCCGTGGTCGGCGAGCTCCTTGGCAATTTCAGCTAAAACGCCTGGCCTGTCCTCGATCTCGATAGTCATCTCCACTAGCCTAGCCCGCTCTGGAACCGGAGATAATACTATCTCTTTCTTTTCTCGATCCGCTATAAGAAGGATGTTCATACCCTCATGAATATCCAGGGCCTCCCTGATCGTCAATGGAATTGTTATTCTACCTTTGGAATCAACCCTTACTAGCTCTTTTATTTTAACCAATCTCTTCACCTCGGCCAGTCACGTAGAATAATTATTTTTGAGAATAATATTGATTATCCCACAAAAATCCCATCTACTTAGATGCGCTATAACGGATATTCTATGTATGACATAACCTGTATGTCGAAGCGTCTCAGAAGCCTACTCTTCCAAGCATCACCAAGCGCTAACAGAACAACAATCTTGCTTATTTTTGCCCTAGAACGTGTAACCATGTCAAGGACTGCGCTCAGAGTTTTACCAGTATATACTACATCGGCGAGTACTAGGACGTTGTCTCTTCTACTTAGCAAGTCACGATCAATATATAACGATTCAGTTTCTCTTGGAGTACGGACAACTATTGCGCTATAGTATTGAAAGCCCGGATAAGGCCTCCGTTTAACTAATACTATTGGGCAATTTAGCTCTAATCCCAGCATTGTTGCTAGCGGTAACACAGAGAATGATGTTGCAACTATTTTATCGATCTTATTACCTGCAAGCTCTATCATTAAAAGTATTGTCAGTAGACGTATAATGTAGGGGTCTTTGAGCACTCTTGACAAATCTATAATACTGCTTTTTTCGCGTTCAACAAGTTCATGTAGTAATGAGTTTATATCGACTGAAAGCGATAGCGAAGCAAGTATTTTTAGTGCTTGTTCAAAACTCGGTATAATACTTCCTCTAACATATCTACATAGGACTGATTCGGGTATGCCTGTTAGTTCCGATAAAACCCTATATGAGAAGTTCGGCTTCAATAATCTCAGCATTTCATTGGCCATAAGCCTTGCCTTCACTCTATTATATTTAGGCTTACTGTATATCATTGCTAATTTTCTACTGATAGTCTCGACATCATCCTCCGATGGTTTTCTAATAACTAATTTCTTCTTCAGCGTCATATAAAACCACCATTTCATTTTTGACATAAGCGTATCAACAATATAGACTTTTAAACAGATATTATAAGATTACTCATATATAAAGTATAAACTCGGGGGATGAGCACGGTCTTAAGTACCGACATTTATGAATGATGAAAAACCCACGCGGTGACCCCTTGATGCGATCAATAGATACGATCATTGAAGTCCTTAACTTATCTAGTAATAAAATCAATGAAATCATCAAAAATGCCGTTATAAAATCTGAAGAGCTAGGTGAGCCCTATACGCTCATATGCAGAAAATGTAACAACAGAGAGTTCTGCCTGTTATTAAAAATAACTCCTGTACCTGAAGAGTACCTAATTGATGTATTAGGATGCATAATATATTTATCGAGAAACGAAAAAATCACTCCTGATATTGAGATGATAATAAGATTCTCAAAAATAATTAGAACAAACAATGAGAGAATAGCGTTTTATATTACGCCAGAATTATCTGGGAAAGCTGTAAAAATATTGTGCAGAGATCATAGTCCTGATGAAAAGATAACTGTCAAAGCTTTGCCGTACGAAGAAGGAATAATTTATGATGAGTGATCATATCTTGCCCATAATATTAAGGCCTAATAGATGGCTCGATGATCAGGAGTTCAGGGAGCTCACAAGAATCTCTGACTATATTGGATACGAGAAGCGGTCTGGACCCGTATTTAGGCTAAATGTTAGAAAAGCTCTTCTTAATGGTTATTCGTTCGATGATCTAGTTAATTTGTTTGATGAACTTGGAATTAATATATCACCGGAGGAGCTGGACTCCATAAGAGAGGAATACGGTAAATTTTCGATTTCCATAACTTGGAATAGCCTTAGAGGAAGAATAGTGCTTGACATCCCCTGGGAAACATATCGTTTGATCAAAGATAGACTTAGAGATCTAAATCCACGCTTCAGGGCAAAAAACGAAACCTCTATTAAATACGAGATCCTGCCTTGGAGGCTAAATGAATTAGTTGTATTGGCCAGAGCATATTCGATACCTCTATACGATCATTCAGGGATATTGAAACCCAAAAAATTGCCACAAACAATCAATCTTAAAGATGTTGAATTACGCCCATACCAGTCGGAAGCTCTCAGTAAATGGATTGAAAACAAACGCCAAGGAATAGTCGTCCTGCCCACAGGATCCGGGAAAACCCTCATAGGCATTGCAGCGATAACTAAGTCGCAGAGAAGAACACTCATAATAACTTATACAAAGGAACAAATGTTTCAATGGAAGGAACAAATATTCAGATATACTGATGCAAAGCCCGGACTAGTAGGCCTTTATTACTCCGAGGAGAAAAGAATATCACCTATAACCATCACGACTTATCAGAGCGGCTATCGTAACATCAACGTTTTGTCTCCTTATTTTGACCTCCTAATAATCGATGAAGTTCATCATCTTCCTGCAGAAAAGTTCAAATACATAGCAATACACTCTCTAGCCCCATATAGAATGGGATTATCAGCCACAGCCATTAGGGAAGACGGTAAGCACGAGGAATTATTCCCATTACTCGGCGGTATAATCTATCACAGATCAGCTGCGGAACTATCCTCTCAAGGATATCTGGCACGGTATAGAATAGTGACTATAAAGGTTAAGCTATCTCCAAAAGAAAAGAAAGAATATAATGCCTATCGTGAAACCTATCGTAGGTTTGCAAAAGGCAGGAGATTCCAAGAAGTATTAAACCTAGCATTGAAAGGTGTTCCAGACGCCAGAAAAGCATTATCATTTCATAAGAAAATGCATGACATAATAGCGTTCTCACAATCGAAGCTAAGGAAAGTAGTTGAAATAGTTGATAGGGAAATAAAGAAAAAGAACAAGATCATCATCTTCACACAATATGTCAAACAAGCTGAAGAACTGGGGAAAATGCTGGAAAAATATGGAGCACTAGTATTGACGGGAGAGACTCCTACTGATAAAAGGAAGAAAATACTCGAGTACTTTCGCAGTTCTCCGAGTGGAATACTAATAGTGACGACTGTAGGAGACGAAGGACTCGATATACCGGACGCCAATATTGGTATTATTGTATCAGGTACAGGATCAAAAAGACAGTTTATACAGAGACTAGGGAGAATACTAAGGCCGTGGAAGGGCAAAGAGGCTATTCTATACGAGATTATAGTTTCGGGTACCCATGAAGAATACCAGGCTAAAAGACGCAAGAAAACAGTGCTTGATGACTTCGGCCTATGATTTCCGATGAACCAACTGAAGCGTGGTAAGCAGTACTATAACAAATAACTCAGCCAAATACTTCTCATGAACATACGTATCAACAATAGTAGTATCATCTCTTCTAACAATCACCGCAGGTATACATTCTTTACCGCTAACATAGACTGCTACAGGAATTATTTCGCCATAGTCTTTCATAGCTTTAGTAATAGCTACTACGTATTTCTCATCGAGAAAGCCTATTCGCGTCATAAACCCGGATGCATTTAATTTTTCCAGGCCCGCTATTACAAGAAGTTCGTAATCGTTTTTCCTCATATTTATTCCATCGAACACTACTCTAATCTTATTAAATATCTCGTAAGCTAGGATTTTGGTATCTACTCTTCTATACGCATTTTCAAATAACATGATCAGCTTAGATAATTTGTCCACATGTATAAATCCAACTTCTCCCCACGCATCTCTAAGTATGTTAAAACAATAACCAATATTATCACATATTTGTTGTAACCCGTGGTTCTCTGTAATTTCAGGCGTTTCGCGTAGGATTATTGCGAGAGGAGGAACTATCATCCATATAGGAGCAGTTGTACAAAGTTTATGTACAACAACATATGTTGGTTCAAGCATTATGCCAAGCCTTTCTATGGCGCCCTCCCCCAGAACATCTATTACCGATTTATAAAATTCCAAAGCGTTATTACACCTGGGAAATATCAATATTGAGCCTGCCGGTATTCGCATAAGACCATCCCAGTATTCAGAGCAATTTTATAATACATTATAATCGTTATCTGTGTTAAGGGTGTTACTAGTATGGGTGAAGAAGAACACGAGAAGACCAAAGTGATAAAGATATTTGAGGCCCAGGCAAAGATCGGAGAGATTATACAGGGATTACAAAATATCATATTGCGACCTGAAGATCTATCAAGCCCTGTTTCGTTCCAGATGGCTATATCAAGGATAATGGATGCACTCATGAAAAGCGTGGAGGAAGGACCTAAAAAGAGATACGTGGCTGAAATAAGATTCGCTGATAGTCTTGGAAATCCTGTTGTAATTGCTGTTGACTTAGGCGAGACTTTACCGCCATTTTCAAAACGCGAGGTTAAAGCTCGCATCTTGATAGAGTTGTTTGAAGATCAAGATTAATACTTTCTAGATTCAAATAGCTGTATATTGTATATGATGAACGTTGTAAGGGCTGACATTAAGGATGAGTAATAACCAGGCTACTGATAAGATTAGTAGGCTATTGAAAAAACGCGAGTTACTGGCGTTTTACATTCTATGTAAGGATGGCGAAAGAGAATACAACATTGGTGAAGCATTAGACATTATCATGAAAGAACTTATTCTCTCTAGAAAAGTAGCTTGGAACGTGCTGAGGAGACTTATAAGGCTAGGGCTTTTAAGGAGGATAAACAATGTTTATGTAAAATGTATAGATTTCAGCTGCTATTTTGATGCTTTACTTCGTAGTTATAGGGAAGGACGTGTTCGCCGGATAGGAACTGTGTAGTGAAAGCGCTAGAAAAACACTATTGTTTTATTTTTGTTATCTTGACCTCGTTACTCTTTTACCTTGAGCTTTATCTCGATAGTGCTTACTCTAGTCTCGCGGCCGCTGGGATTGGTGACCGTCTGGCTACCGATCTTTATCTCTTCGATGTCTACCTTACCGGGCAGGAACCTGTTCCTAACGATCTCTACGGTGTCAACAGCCTTGCTGATTGCTCTTCCTCTAGCCTTAACGACTATCTCTTTTACGCCCTGGTGTATTAGGGTTAGGACTGCGATTACGTAGTTCATTACGGGCTTCTTACCAACTAGTACGGTGTTGCTTGCATGAGGTGTTGCCTCTGCCATGATGCCCACCTATTGACAACGCTTGTTTTAGTCTAGACCCTATGAATCCTAGGGTTTCTATATAAACTTTACTCCTATACTTAAGGATAACATATGAGTGTTATTGTCCCCCTTCCTTTTAATCCAAAGCACTATAACGATATCCTTTCTAGGGATGATTATGCAGAGAAAAACAATTTTAGATCCTATTTACTCCCATGCATGTCCATCTTGTGGAGGAGATGTAGAGGCTAGTTCGCTAGAGAGAGTAGGGATTTGTACAAGGTGTTTTGCCGGAAGTAATAAATACACGCTTTCGGCTCTATCATCATATCATGATCTTTTAGAAGAAATAGAGTATTTTGCCAAGTTTTTCCAAGAGGTCAATAATGGTTTTAAACCATGGGGTGCCCAGCGAGCATGGGCTAAAAGATTACTCAACAAAGAGAATACAGTAATAATAGCCCCTACTGGCATGGGAAAGACAACTTTACTTATAACATACGCTTTATACGCTACTAAGGAGTACAAGCATAAGATCCTATATCTTGCACCGACAAAAGCTTTGGCGAAACAAATATACGAAAAATTGGTAAATAGCGGAATTGATAGCATTAAGATCATATTCTATGATTCATCATTATCCAAAAGGAAAAGAGAAAAAATCCTTGAAGCTGTGAAAAACGGGCAGTATGATATACTTGTTGCTACTAATCATTTCTTATCAAGATACGACGATCTTGTTCGGGAAAGCAATCCCGACATAATTATGATCGATGATGTTGACTCGCTAATGCGCAGTGCAAAAAGCATAGTAAAACTACTCCGTCTACTAGGTTATGATGATGAAATTATCGAACTCATTAAGAAGAAACACTCAATACTCTGGAGACTTATTGTGCTAAGATCTTTGAATAAAGAAGAAGAATCTAAGGAACTAATAAAGAAGCTCTTAGAGATCGAGATAAAGATAGATGATAAGTTATCAAAAGTTAAGAGAAAACAAGTTATTATATCATCAGCAACCGGTAAAATGCGTGGCGGCTATGCATCAATACTTAGAGATCTTTTACGTACCGATATTTCAGGTATAACAATATATGGCAGAAATGTAACCGATTCCTATTATCTCTTCAAAGACGGGAAAGAGCTAAACGACGCCCTTATCAGTGTAATCAAAAAATTAGGCCGTGGATGCCTTATTCTGATAAGCCCAAGGCATCCATTTAAGGAAGTTTTCAAAAATATTGCTGAACACTTAAAGAAGGAAGACCTTGGTCTAAAGATAGCCGAGGCGACACCATATAATATTAAAAAATTCATTGAAGGTAAGATCGACATCATAATAGGGAGCTCTAGCTACTACGGTACGAGCGTCAGAGGTATAGATGCACCTGAACACATTAGATACATTATATTTCTAGGAATACCTGCATTTACAATAGATCTCGAGGGATTTCTTGCAAATATAACATTACTCTCTAGAGCGGGGCTGTTGCTATCTGAAGAAATAGGTAATAGTTCCTATAGAACTATAAGCGTAAACCTAAGAAATATTATGTTTAAGCTTAGTCCAGGTGAAAGGAGATTATTATCATATCTAATGAAAGGCAAAATCACAGTTGAAGATATTAGTAATGAAAAAATATCTAAGCTATATAACGAGATTAATTCCTACTACAAACAAATTTTAAGCGATCTAAAAGAACTGCTTAAAAATAAGAGAATATTGAACATGGGGTCGATAACTCTCTTTTACAACGAAAAAACAGGATCATATAAAGCAATTATTCCCGATGTTATGACCTACATTCAGGCAAGTGGAAGAACAAGCAGACTATTAAGGGGAAAAATGACTCATGGACTCTCAATAATATTTGAAAACATAATATTTTCTAACGTAGTTAAATCCCTGGAGAAAAGACTCAATGTATACAACGAGGAATTAGTCTTTAAGGAACTTGACCAAGTTGATCTTGACCTTGAAATAAAAGAAATAATCGATAGTAGGACTCAAAAGAAAGAAGTCAGCATGCTTAATTATAAGAACATATTATTTATAGTAGAGTCGCCGACGAAAGCAAGAACTATTGCGAGATTCTTTGGTAAACCAACTAGAAGGAAAATAGGCAGTGTTAGTGTATTTGAGATACCATTCATATCAGGTAGTACTGTCATACATATGAATGTTATAGCAACACGTGGCCATATATATGATCTAACAACAGAACCAACGGGCGTATACGGAGTAATTTTCGATAACAGTAAGATAATGCCCAAATATGAAACAATAAAACGCTGTAGGATTTGCGGCCATCAATTCACATACGGAGATAAATGTCCAAGATGCGGTAGCTCCGCTTTTTATGATTCAATCGAAATAGTCAATGTTTTGAGAAAGCTATCATCAGAAGCAGACGAAATATACATAGCCACAGACCCTGACATAGAGGGAGAAAAGATCGCTTATGATGTATATTTAACTGTTAGGCCCTTTATAAGTGAGGAAAATATATGGAGAATAGAGCTCCATGAAATAACGTTATCGGAGCTAAAGAAAGCATTCAGTAAAAAGAGAAGAATTAATAAAAAGCTCGTGGAGGCCGAGATATATAGACGCATACTTGATAGACTCATAGGCTTTAGCTTAAGCCAGAAGCTATGGATTAAGTACGGTAAGAATTGGTTGGGAGCTGGAAGAGTTCAAACACCTGTTCTTGGATGGATTATTGAACAGTACAATAAATGGAAGCTGAACAAATGTAAGCTAATTATACTTGAACTACCCAACGATCTTAAAGTAAGGTTTCATTTCGGGAAAGATGATTATAAGAGAATAGTAGATAGGATTATTAAGGAAGGCGTTGAGCTCAGACTCTTAGAAATTAATGAAAAAACATTCAATCCACAACCACCATACACTACTGACACGCTTCTAGAGGATGCATCCAGATTAGGGATACCATCGAGACTCGCTATGAAGATCGCACAAGAGTTGTTCGAATCAGGCTTGATAACCTATCATAGAACCAACTATACGTATGTATCCTCGACAGGAATATCAATAGCTAGGCAGTATATTGAAAAACATGGATTTAGAGATCTATTCAGACCTAGCCACTGGGGCGATAAAGGAGCACATGAGGCAATACGGCCAACTCATCCTCTCGATGTTGAGGAGCTCATAAAAACTATTTCAGAGGGATTGATAAATCCGTCAATACCCCTAACTGGTCTACACTACAAGCTCTACGGTATGATCTTTAACAGATTCATTGCTAGTCAGATGAAACCCTACAAGGCAAAGGTAGCCAAGATTTCAGTATATGTAGCAGATCTAAAATTGGCCGAACTAGAGCTGATCCTAGAAATAGTAGATCATGGATTCGATGTTATCAGAAAAACCACAACGTATCCATTGCTACAAGACATGATAGGCAGGAAGCTCACGCCTGTAAGTATGAAGGTTGTGGATTCATCTCTAGAGAGGCTTCATAGCGAAGGCTCGATCATTAAGCTGATGAAGTCAAAGGGACTTGGAAGACCAAGTACTTATGCATCAATAATCTCAAGCATAATCAGACATGGATACGTAATTAGATCAAAGAAGAGGGGGTATCTCATACCGACGAAAACAGGTATAGAAGTATATAATTATCTCGCTAAAAACTATGCAGAACTAGTTTCGGAAACAACTACTAAGAAGATGGAGGAAACCATTGATATGATAGCTTCAGGTAAGACAAGTGCGGAAACCGCCATATTACTAGTGCTGGACAAGATAACATCATATAAGCTACCAATAACTGTTAGTTCGCAACCCAGTAGTGTAGAAACATAACATTGAAAACTAAGGTATATCCTAATATTTTCTTCGGACCCTAATGGCTATGTACGATCTTCTTCTGCCTCTAAATCTCTCACTACCTATTTCAACGTTTACTAACTCGATACTATCACCGAGTTTATCTTTGAGTATTCTGTAAACGTCCACAGCTTTGCTAATGAAGTCCCCTCTACCCTTGATTATTATCTCGTCTATACCTTCATTGAAGCTGACAATAGCGTCGAAAATATAGTCATCAATATGTTTTTTACCTATATCAATTATCTTTGTCTGAGGTGATAACACTTCATTGCACCACCGCATATTCTTCGTACACACTACTATCCTAATCGAAAATACATGGGAGGGATTATTTAAGGTCTACTATAACACCGAGAGACTCAGCCGGGATTCGCTATTATTTCATCCCGTTAAGGTCTTTGGATAGGGCGTTCATCATCCCTATACTCATGTATTTTTCCAAATGCTTTAATTAAACGTCCGGATATATCCACTAGATAAGATGCTATAACTGATGCATCACCACATGTTACGTACAAGGAGCGGGGGATTAGCAATAGGTCTAGCTTATCGATATTATTTCCGTAACCTGGTATAATCCGAATAATGGATCTTTTTCTCTTACTATTGTATATACACACAACTAGATCGTTATCCAGCCGCGAAGCCGAGAGGCTATTGTTTCCGCTACGAACTTTCCGTTGAAACGTCATGGATTCACACG
This sequence comes from Desulfurococcales archaeon, assembly GCA_026985375.1. Classification (GTDB taxonomy): domain Archaea; phylum Thermoproteota; class Thermoprotei_A; order Sulfolobales; family Desulfurococcaceae; genus JAADCY01. The sequence continues at coordinate 15,241 of JALSQP010000049.1, forward strand.
CATTATGTTTAACCCTCATATATACTTCAGCACATATTGTTTCA
>JALSQP010000050.1 GCA_026985375.1 Desulfurococcales archaeon
GCACGTGTTCGGAGACCTATATGGCATTGATGAGAAGATAGGATATGATGAGAAACTACTCCGTGACGCCGTGGTTAAGGCGGCCGAGATAGCGAACATGACGCTCTACGACGTCAAATCATGGAGGTTCGGGGGAAAGAAGGGAGGGGTATCCGTTATTGCCCTGGTACTTGAAAGCCACATAGCAATACATACATGGCCCAAGTACAGATATGCAACCATAGATGTCTATACATGTGGTGCTCAGAGCGATCCGGTCAAGGCCTTCGAGTACTTAGTGGATGTTCTCAGGCCCGAGCAATATACGATGAAAACAGCTAATAGGAGCCAGGACAAAGAGGCCTACCCATTCCCCTAGGCATAAATGTTTCTGTATAATCTGGTGTTCTTTATACACAACAATATTCTTCTATGCCAGGCACAAGAATAATATCCCTTAGTAACAACGTGGTGTCATAGTTGAGGCTCCTAACCTATGACGACCTAGAAGAATATCTTAGACACAAAGACTACGTGGTCATAGAGGGTAAGAAGGTCGCGCTAAAACCTATTAAGATCAAGAGGTTGACCCCGACTCCCGAGGAGCTAACAGATATCAGCACTACCGTGTGGAGTTTCCCGAAGAGAGGCCGATGGGCTTCTCATAGAAGCAATTACCGTGGCAACTGGGCACCCCAGATACCGCGTGCCTTAATAGAAATGTATAGTTCTCCGGGCGAGACCGTTCTCGACCCAATGGTGGGCGGTGGCACTACATGCATTGAAGCTAGGCTCCTAGGGAGAAACTGTATAGGAGTCGATATAAGGATGGACAGCTTGATCCTAACACTCTACAGGCTTAAGCTCATCGAGGAGTACATCAAGGAGAACATGGACAGGCTTGAGGGAGAGGAGAAGAGGGCAGCGGAAAACTATATGCGGACATGGGCTTTGATATACTTGGGTGACGCCTGCAGACTCTATGCGATCCCCTCGTCCTCAGTAGATCTCGTAGCCACCCACCCACCTTATTATAATATAATAAGATATAGTAGTGGCGAACCAGTTAAAGGTGATCTATCCGGTATGCGCCGCCTCGAAGACTATCTTGAAGCCATCGGGGAAATAGCACGTGAAACATACCGCGTCTTGAAACCAGGAAGGTACGCGGCCTTCCTGATCGGTGACACGCGTAGGCACAAGCACTACGTGCCAATATCCCACTATGTCCTCGGCAAACTCCTAGAACCAGGATTCATTCTCAAGGAAGAGATAATCAAGATACAGCATAAGATGAAGACAACTGGGGAGATCTGGAACAAGCTTAGGAATAGGGATTTCCTCCTAATATACCACGAGAAACTATATGTGTTGAGAAAACCCGGAGAGAACGAAAAAACGGGGAGGTATAAGTACAGCGCGTTACCACTGTGATCAGCCAAGGGTTCTTCCTCACCTTTCTCGGCCTAGGATGCCCTCATCACTATTCTTTACTTCTCTACTATCTCATACCTTATAACGCTTGAATCAGATCTTATCTTCAACACTACGCAGTTATCAACGTCTCCGGGAACACCAACTGTTATCGGCTTATTGCCCGAGAATATGCTCGAGTCTATGTTTGTGAGGGCATAGATCTGCATCCCACGAGGTATACGAAGCACTAGCCTTATGTTCGACGAGTCCGTTTTTAACTCGATCTCATGCCTGTGGCTTGCCGGGAGGTCAAGATCTATCAACACGTTGCTACTATCTATGTCTAACATCGTTGACAGCTTCTCCTCGGCCTTAAACATTATCCTCGCATTACAGCTGTCCATCACGACCTCAGATGGGCCGACGAACTTGTCAAGGCTGAGCTTTAAACTCGACGAATCCGCATAGAGGCGTAGGCTTGTGATGGGTAGAGAGGGGAGTTTTACTTTAAGCCCCGAGTTCTCAATATCCATGTAAATGCTATTGCTATCTATCTTTAACCTAGGCATTCCCTCCTCCTTAGTCTTCCCCTCAACAACCACTCCTCCGCCCTCCTGCTTAATACTGACACTCGAGGAATCTATCTTCATCTCCAGATCGTAGTGGTCGCCCGTAAAGACCCTCACTATATTTACAGGTATCTCCCTCGCGGCTAAGCGGGGAAGCCTCTGTAGAGCAGACACGATCTTGGCTCCGCCCAGCATAGCGGCATCCACTATCTTGTTCACTATATCCTCTATTACAGCCCCTATATCAGGCGGTGGTGAGCGTTTCCCGGCCAGGGCCTTGACCCAGAATACATCATGTCCTTTCATCATTATTACTGGCTGTAGCTTATCTGGTGCTTCGACTATTATGACGTCTTTAACCATTTTCAGAACATGTTTTAGTTTCTCAGGATCAATATCTTTGTCGAAATAGGCCTTGATGCAGTCCTTAACTATGAGTTCTCTTCCACTATAGTATGCCTCGTCAACGATCTCTTTAGTGATATAGCATTTCCCCATATCACCTATTATAATAGGTGGTAGTTCCCTCTGCTTAGGCGAGGGTATCTCCCGTGAATCGTTCTCCCCGCCTGATAACAGGTACTTCAATGCCTTGTAGACCCGTACTCCCTCGCTCGTCAGCCTGTATCTTCCATCATTGTTTTTCTCAACCAGATCTCCTAGGCTTCTTAGATGAAAAGCAAAAGTTCCGCTGTCCTCTATTCCAACGTTTTTCATTAGCTCGCTATATGTCATCGGGCCTTTCTCGCCCAGTAATAGTATTATTCTCCTTCTGGCCCAGTGGCTGAGCGCTCTTATCCTTTTCTCGATTTTCTCGTCTTCCCCGTACTCACTCATCCATATCACCGGTATACTTCTTTGTTTGTTGATTCTATAATAGGGGGCTGTGGAGCCTGATTCTCCCTTACTTGTAGTGGTTGTGGAGTGTTGTTGATAAACTTGATCTCATACATCGGGAATCAGCTTTATAAGGCTTAAACACTATATCAAATCCCGATATATCGAGAGGCGATATATCATGAGAATTATGGATACAATAGTAAAACACGCCGGAATAATACTAATCATATGGATAATCATAGCCCTGATATCCGCGCCAGCCACAATTAATTTGAATAAAATAACAGAATTCAACGCCCAGAGAATGCTCCCGAACGGCACGGAGGCAATACAAGCAAATAGTCTATTAGCCAAAATAAGGGGATCAACAGCAAACGGGATGGCTGAAATAGCCTATGATGTAGTACTAGTATCAGGTATAAACACCAATGACACTGGGCTGTTGAACTGGGACAGAGTGTTTCATGGAAAGATTAAACCGTATGTTAAAGACTATGTGAGCCCCTACCGTGTAGCTAATGAGGCAATAGCCAGTGTCATACCAAAAATAAATGATACTGCAGAGAAGATCTTCAGGGGAGTGAACGAATCCTATACCATGTTGAGCCAGCTCTACAGCCATAGATACGAGATTATTCATGGCATCGAGATGTTGTCGGAACAACTTCATATGCTGAGAAAAACAGCTGATCAACTATATGATGATAGGGCAATGTTAAGAGAAAAGACAGAACAGCTCCTAGCGAACTTAACAATGCTCAAGCAAGCTTATAATGAGTCCTGCATAGGGTATAGGGCGAGCATTGAAGGGCTAGAGAAACTCCTAGCATACTATCCTGAGATAAGAAAAGCGCTCGTAACGGGCGATACTATCTATCACGAACTATACGTGGAGGAGCCCAGAATTTATGCTTCAATGATCATGCTCAATAAGACGATAACAGGGCTCAACGAACTCTTCTACAACATGAGCACAACATATGATGTAACGGTATTCAATACCATAAGGATATACTACCTGTTAAGATACCATACAACCGCCTTTACCAAGGGTCTCAGCCAAGCAGACATCATGGTAGTACTTAATCTAACCAAGAATGTACCTCCGAAAACAAGTCCCAAAATGATAGCTGGTGTATACTACATAGTAGTGAAAACATATAGAAACCCTGCAAATCTCACGCTCCAAGACCTCTACGAGATTACATCAAAGATGCTACTAGAAGAGGCTGGGG
>JALSQP010000051.1 GCA_026985375.1 Desulfurococcales archaeon
TGGAAAGCGTTCAGATCACCGCAGAGACTGCAGCTACTTGCACAGACCAAGCGGAGCAGAGAGATTAGGGAGGGAATAGCACGTGCACTAGCCCCGGCATTATTGACGAGTAGACGCAGAGTCAAGACCGATGTTATACCGTTCGTTAAGGTAATATTTGAGAAAAACCCCAAGTACGCTGCAAGATTAGCCATAGGCTATGGTTTAACCGAGGAAATGATTAAATGGCTCGCCGGACCGAGTGCCAGAGAAGTATTGCAATACTATAGGCGATACAAAAAGTAGAAACATCATTCACTTAACGAGCCTAAATAATCTTAGTCTCCCAAATCTTCTTTCCTCTACAACACCTTTTTCCTGCAACTCACGCAATTTCTTAACCAACACCCTATAATGTAAGCCTGTAATTCTAGCAAGACGAGTGATGTTTAGCTCACCATATTTTTGTAGAGTGTCGATGATAATCTGCTCACTATTGTTTTTCATCTCCTCCTCCCCGACTGCTTCATACTGATTTTCTTCTGTATAAGATCAACTACATATTGTTCAAGCAGATCCAACGGACCATAATGTATGCTTATGAGTGTTGTTCTACCTCTAAGGCCTTTACCACTCGTTCTAGCATCTATGACGTTGGCTTTCTTCAGATTCATAATGTATCCGTATACTTGCGTATGCCTACGTGGTTGTTGATCAAATTCTTCACATACCATTTCATACTCTCTCTCAACATCACCCATCTTAACATAGGTCTGTCCAGTTCGTCTAAGAAGCCTGATAATGGCCAGTAGTATCATCAGTTCGTGTAACGGACTGTATAGGATTGTTTCTGAAATGTTTATTATTTCCCTACTCGTCTTCGAGATCGCTTTTCTGACATGCTCAATAGTCACTCGATCACTGCCTTCATGCTCTGCCGCATCACCTGCAAGGAGAAGGATTTCTATTGCATGCCTCGCGTTTCCTCCTCCGCCTTTATCGCTACCCTCATACTCGGCAATAAACTTCAGTACTTCATCATCTACTACTCCTGGGTAAAAGGCCTGCTTTGCTCTATATTTAAGAATATCATATAACTCGCTACTTGTATAGGGTTTTAATCTTATCATATGTTTCAACAAATAACTCTCAGTAGAGGGATCAAGGAGTGATAGCTTAGATGTATCGAGCGATATAAAGATAAAGTTTAGACGCTTTAGAGAAGCAATCGCATCATCGTATGTCCTAACTATGAAATACACCGCATCGCTTCCAGCTATACTGGCGAAATAATGGAACTCGTCAAGAGTTATTATTGCGTAAATATTGTTTTCTTCTAAGTGCCAGAGTATTGCATCGTACATTTCCTTAACAGATAAACCCCTTTGAGGAAGAGGTACCTCGAGTTGACGAGCTATTTCTGCCACAACGTTATACAATGTTCTATTCCTATGACAATTAACATGAACATATCGTAAATTATACCCTTTTAGGCGCGCGATTCTAGCAAACTCTCTACCAAATACCCTGGCAGTAACTGTTTTTCCTACACCGACGCCTCCTACTAATAAGACTCTTTGAGAAAAACTACCGGGAGATATGATCAAGTGTTTGAAAGCTGATGCTAAGAGCTTAATTTCTTTCTCCCTATGAGGTAATTTATCAGGTATATACTCGGGTGCAAGGCTTTCCCTGCTCTTAAATATTGTTGGTCTACTGAGTTCTTCCTCGATGATCTTCCACGTCTCATTATCATTAGAATGCCCCATATTCAAGGCGGGCACCCGGCACTTTCACTCTACTATTTACGTAAACAGTATAAAAAATGACGCTAGCACTCACTCACCCCCACTATTAACATATCATCTATTCCTTCCACATGTATACAGACAGGAGAAGATGGATCGTGACGTATTCCGTGTTCCTTCATAGCTTTGATAAAGGCTCTCCATACATGTTGGCTTAATCCTCTTCGTCCTCTTACTTTAACTTTTAATTTAACATTGTTAGTGAGTTGTTTTTCCGTTAATAGTTCGGCTATTATTTTCTTGGAGTCTTCAAAATTGAATTGTTCTATATTATTGATGATGATATGGGCAGGGATTATTTTCTCAACAAAACCATACTCATAGCTCTTTGCATACTTATAAGCCGTATCTGGATGTAGTTTTGAGTAAACTAGCAGAAGTCCTTGATATTTTGTTTTTAGAACAATAACCTCCGGATCCTTGTGGAATATCCTATTACCGATCTCCTCTTCGCACCAATCCTCGCTCCCGGCTCTACATGTTACAATTAAAACTAGATCTCTCTCATGGTTATTGCTGTTCATTCCTGTTCCTCAGCAAATTTTTGACTAGCTCATCCTGGTACTGCGCTTTAACTAGGAAGAGTACAGTATCATTATAACGTATAGTAGTGTTCTCGTTTACGAATATTGATTCATCCCCTCTTAGAACAAGTATCGGCCTAGCCTTATGAAAGTCTATATCGAGTTCTTTCAGTTTTTTACCATCTAGGCTTCTGGTGATCTTAATTGGTAAGAGGCGAGTATTTCCTCTTAGTATTATCGAAAAATTGAGTATATTGAAGTCTTTTAGCATTGACAATGCCTGGAATGACATTAAACGGCTAGGGTTTATGATGTTGCTTATCCCCATATAGATCAACAGATCATTATAGCCGGGATCCTCTATTTCAGCTATGATTCTTTTGACGCCCATAGTCTTAGCTATGAGTGATATTATGACATTATCCCTATCATTACCAGTTACAGCAACAAGCGCGTCTGCCTCACCTATACCGCTCTCCTTGAGAACCTGGGGATGAGCTGCGTTGCCATGAATTACGAGACAATCAAGTTTTTCAGCTAATTCTTCCGCGCGATGCTTGTCTTTTTCGATAACTATTACTTCATGCCCCTCGCTTATCAATGCATTAGCCAGCTCGACTCCCGTATCTCCTCCACCAGCTATAATGACCTTCATATCGTTTACACCTATTTATAAAATAAGTTGTAGAAAACAATAATGAATGGTATTATCTCGACTCTCCCTAACCACATATCGATTATTAAAACTATTTTTAGAGGAAACGCTAACTGCCATGATGATACCCCTACTGATAAACCCGTTGTTGCTAGGGCAGAGGCTGTCTCGAACAAGCTACTAGACAAACTATACCCATACATCATAAAGATTAATGTGCTCACAATAAGAACAATCAGATATATAAATAACAGGTTATATGCAAGTTTAATGTCATCGTCCTGGATAATTTCTCCTGATACTTTAATAGGCAATATTGTGCCCTTAGGCATTAGTGCCTGCTTAATATGTCTGACAAAAGATTTTACAAGGATTATTATCCTTAATTGTTTAATACCGCCACCCGTGCTTCCCAGACAAGCACCACTCAGCATTAAGATCACCAAGACAAATCTCGTCAAATCATCGGAATCAGCGAGATTAAGAGCCGTGTATCCCGTTGTGGACGCTGCCGATACTATTTCAAAAAGGGATTTCATAAATGGTATACCCGATACCATTGATAATATAATGGATCCAATCAAAACGCCTATAGTAAAAGATACTACTTGGGGGGAAACAATTCTTCCGCGCCTGTATTTCAGAAGCATATAGTACATAACGAGTGGCTGAGCGCTTATAAACATGAATAATGTGACGATAGGTAATAGATTCGATGGGAAAACGGTGTAGGTTGAAAAGCCTCCGGTACTAACAGTTGTTAATGCATTAATTACAGCTGAGTATATATTCATTCCAAATACTAGATAGGTGATAAATGCCGACAAAGTGAGTACGGAATACATCTTGAGTATTTCAACAACATTTTTCCTACTCAAGGGACTAATCCTGATCTTACCGAGATGGGCTAGATAAATATTGTAAGCTGCTGATCCCGGAGGAACCAGAACAGTTAAAGTGAAAAATGCTATCCCGAGTCCACCTATCCATTGATAATATGATCGTAGAAAATTCACTGTCGGATCCATAGCTGAGGGGGGCAAGCACGAG
>JALSQP010000052.1 GCA_026985375.1 Desulfurococcales archaeon
TGTACTAGGGGCGTCTCTTCCATTATTATATGGCTTCGTAAAGTCAATGCCATGGGCTGGAATAGGATTGATAGCGGCGAGAAGGATAGAAGATCATAGTAAGGACTATATTGATGTTGAAATATACTACACGAGATTACCTAGCGATATGCACAATAAAGTAGTGGTTCTTCTCGATCCCATGCTTGCTACTGGTTTAACACTAAAGAAATCTGTAGAACTACTTAGTAGACTCGGCGCTTCTGATATTATAGTGGCTTCGGTTATTGCTAGTCGAGAAGGCTTAGAGAAGCTTTCGAAGGAGAAGAATGTAAAAGTTATCATTGTCTGTGCAGTTGATGAAAAACTTGATAAAAACTACTTTATCGTACCTGGTCTCGGAGACGCCGGTGATCGGGCACTCGGAGGGATTCTTTCATTATCGGATTTTCAGTAGTATTGTATGAAAATTATTTTTAATAAATCTAGACATATGTTCTATACACTATATAATACTGTTTTAATATTTGATTAGTGTTTTAAAACAATATAAAGAATCCGATAAATAATTCAAACTGTAACATTATAGAATGTAGTGTTAAGAAGGTGCCCGGCGTATGTCCAAGAGCCTGCAATTCATAAAGGATATAGTGGGAGGAATAGAGCCCGGATCTATAGTGCTAGTAGAAGGACCTACAGGAGCTGGTAAGACAATATTTAGCGCTAGTGTTGCCAAGGAAGTTATCGAAGAATATGATCGAAAGGTAGCATGGATAGGTGTTCTCTTAAATCTAGACGATATAAAAAATATATTCTCTAACATAGTAAGGGTCTGTCTTAATGACTATATAAATGCAGAGAAATTCAAGTATTATGAATTCGAAATAGCTTCTATCTCCGACAGGCTAGTAATGATCTCTCAACTCATTAATGATATAATTGATACTTATGCTCCAGGTATGATAGTGATAGACTTCATAGATCCGATAATCGAATTTGCTTCAACCTCTGACTTATTATCTATAAGGAAAATGATCAAGATGAGTTGTGGAGAAAAGAAATGTATGGTGCTAATGATATCCCGTAGCCTATTACATGGACTGAGATCTAGGGCGGAAATGATCTCAGACGTTGTTGTCAAAATCAAAATGGAACAACCTTCCTATGGTGCACCGAGAAGATTCATAGAGCTTGCAAAAATAAAGAACATCCCACAAACAAGAATGATCTATGAACTGGACGTTAATAAGGAGTATGGAGTAATGATACAACCTCATGGTATTTTGAAGGAGCTGAAAAGCAATATAAATCACGAGGTAAGAATACCTACAGGGATCGATGGATTCGATGATATTTTGGGCGGGGGGTTGATTCGGGGGACATCAACGCTTCTAATAGGCCCATCAGGGGTAGGTAAAACTATTATGATGTTGACAATGGCATACAATATGGCTAGAGAAGGAGAGTATGTATATTACATTAGCTTTGAGGAACCAGAACAGCAACTTGTAGAGACTCTCAGATTCTTGGGTTTCAATAAGGAAGGGTTGAAGGGTGAACTAACGATTCGTTCGATAAATCCGAGAACTATTACTATTAATTCGTTCTTTAGTGTTATCGATAGGATAGTTGATTTCTCAAAACCGATCATAATATTTATTGATGGGCTATACAGTCTATGGAAAGAATTCGGGCCTGATTTCCATAGATATGTCAGAGACCTAATATATTACTCGAAGAGCTCGAATGCGACCATGATGTTATCGATGATATATGAGAAGGGGGTTGAGGAGAAACTATATATGTGGCTAAGTACAATGTGTGATGGCATTATTGAAATGAGTTTTGAAAGAACAGACAAAAGCGTTAGAAGATTAGTATATGTTCGGAAAATGAGGTTATCTTTCCCTCCTCAGAAGTACTTCGAGGTAGTGTTTGAGAACAAAAAATTGTTTATTAAAACATTATAGTGCATGTATTGTAACGAGAACGTATAACATGATCACTAGGATCTCTAACAGTGCTAGTAGACCTAGGCTTCTATGTTTCTTCACCCTGATATTTCTAGCACATATTATGGCTACGGATAATAGTGGAGTTGCTATTATTACATAGATTCCAAACCATAGAATAGCGGTAGTCTCCGTGAGAATAGCGATCAAAAGCCCTATTACGAGAATGGCCAGCCCCGCTATAACACCATACCTGAGTACATAATATACCTCTACCATACTCGCCACCTTTAGATAACCTGTGTTATCGATATGATCAGCCTAATCGCGGCATAAAGCAGTATCAAAGCAAAAATGAGTCTCACAGTTCTCGGCCTCAGTTTCTCAAGGCGTCTTGCGCCAAGATAAGCTCCCGGAATAATTCCAGAGGCTAAAGCGGTAACGGCTAGTGGTTCAGGTATGCCTCTGGATACGTAGACTATGCTTCCACCAGTAGCTGTTAATCCCACCATGAAAGAACTCGTGGCTACGGCCGTCTTTATAGGAAGACCTAACAGTCCAGCCATGATAGGTACTTTCAGTACTCCACCCCCTATTCCGAACATGCCAGACAACATTCCGGCAAAGAAAGATACTAGTAGTGCAAGGGTCTTGGTTGTTCCTTTTATCTTTCTCGTTATGTTTTTTCTTGTTTTCATAGGTCTTAGGACCTTCAAAAGCATTGATATGGACACATATAATAATATGAAACCTAGACCCGCCTTAATTAGCATAGGCGGTAATGAAGTAGTTATGATGGCACCAAGTATAGCTCCGACAGTAGTTATAGGCTCCAATGTTAAAGCCGTCTTTAAATCGACCAGACCATCCCTGAGATACTCGCTTGCCGCTATTGATGAAGTAACAATGATCGCGACAAGGCTTGTTGCAACGGCAACCTTTACATCGAATCCGAGGACAAGGATCATGTATGGGACTATAAGACTGCCGCCTCCAATACCACTTATGGCCGAGACAAATCCTATTGCTAAAGCACCTAGAAACAATAAGATGAGCGTGGTTATCGCTAACAAGTATATTCACCAGTCGGTTGCATGCCTTGTTTTACGTTGTCCATGTCACCCCGCCTCTATGCCGAAAAGTATGGATGCCAGGGCACCTATGCCGTACGTAACGATAGCTGATCCTAGGCCGGATAACACGAGTTCTAACACTTTTTTCTTGATAGCCAATCCTGACGATATAGCAACAATGGTTCCTGAGACTGCAAGCATTGATGCGGCCATGATGAAAGAAAATACTAGTGCATAGAGTACCGGGAGGCCGAGAAAGTATGGTATAAGCGGGGCGAATGCCCCTATAATGTAGAAAATACCTGTATAGAGACTAGCCATTCTTGGATCCTCCATTGATTCCTCAGTTATGCCATATTCTTCTTCAGCCATTAACTTGCTTAGAATATCAGGATTAAGCCTTGCATCTTCTCCTATTTTCTCGGCAGCCTCTCTGCTATATCCTCTTTTCATCAAGACTAACTTAATCCTTTCCACAAGTAAATTAGTGGCGTACCTAGCCGCTAATTTTATCCTCTCAAGCGCGCCAAGCTTTACATCTCTCTGGGCCTTCACACTGATATATGTGCCGACAGCCATTGAGAGGGCACCGCCTATACCAACGATTGAGCCGCCAAGCGCCACATATATAGAACTGCCATATGCACCAGCCAGTCCCGCAGAAACTGATAGTATCTCTACAAGGCCGTCATTCATTCCTAGAATTGCGTCTCTAACGTGTTGTAAGAAATTCTTTAGCCTAGATTCTTCTTCTTCGAACTCATCTTCGTGTACTAGTTCATCTTCGAGGATTTTCTTTAACCGTTGTTTCTCATCCTCTGACAAGTCTGGAGAGCTCAAAAGCTGTGAATATGATTTAATAGCATTATTCTCTCCTAGCTCGAGGATCTTGAGGGTTAGGCCGTATCCCAGTATTTTAAATAATGCTATTTTAAGCCTCAATAGTTTCTTGTTAATCCTTATTCTTGATGTGTCG
>JALSQP010000053.1 GCA_026985375.1 Desulfurococcales archaeon
AGAGTAGCCCGATATTGTGTATTATTCTTATAGAGATGTCTCTGTAAAACTCCTTGATACGTGTAGGCGTGTGTTTTGCCGTATACATTGTGTATTTGAAGCTGGGTCTCCATTCAGTCATAACACGCACTCCATTGTTGATTATATGGTTTCTGGGCTATAATTTATTGTCTTGCCTCATTTGAGGGAACGATTATGGCAGCGCTAAGTTCTTGCTCATGGAACAATTACCTGGTTGAGGAAGAAAAAGACTTGTAATGAATGGGATCTACTTCCACTTGGTCAGGTCGAGCTCTCCCTCAGTTTTTGCGACTATTGATGTACCTACTAGGTCTCCCGTGACGTTGACCATTGTTCTGCCCATGTCTAATATGGCATCTATTCCTGCTATCATTGAGTATGCAAGCATCACATTAGGATTCGTCAATGGTAGTCCGACGCTTTGGAGCACCATGGCCAACATTATTAGACCCGCACTAGGTACGCCAGCCGTACCTATAGAGGCTAGAACAGCTGTAAGCACTATCATCAGCTGTTGTGCTAAGGTCAAGTGTATCCCTAGGGCACTGGCTATGAAAAATGTCGCAATTGCTTGGTACATAGCTGTGCCATCCATATTGATAGTAGCTCCTAACGGTAGTGTGAAAGAGTAAACAGTCTTTTTAACGCCGAGATTTTCTTCAGCAACTCTCATCGTTACGGGTAATGTTCCTGAGGAAGACCTAGTTACAAAGGCTGTGAGCATAGCTTCCTTGGCTCCTTTTAGGAATTTTAATATGTTCAGCCTAAAGGCGGCGAGTATTCCTCCATACGTCACGAATATGTGTATGAATAGACCTACATAGAGCGCTATAACGGCGACGGCCAGCGGACCAAGTACTTTTGGCCCATATTTGGCGACAACATAGCCGATCAGAGCGAAAACTCCTATTGGCATGTATTCGAGGATACCTCTAACTATTTTGTACATCGCCTCGGCCAAGCCGTCAAATACTCGGTACACGGTTTCTCCAGCCTTCCTAAGTCTTTCATTCCTACTGTTCATTAGATAGGTGAGGGCTATACCTAGCACTATGGCGAAGAATATGATCTGTAGAACCTTGCCCTCGGTTAGTGCGGCAAATGGGTTTGTAGGTACAATATTTAATAATACATCAACTATGCTTGGTGCTTTACTAACCTTTATGGTTGTCCCAGCAGCTGTTGATATATTCACGCCTGCGCCGACATTGAACAGCCTCGCCATGAATATACCTATTATGACCGCTACTGCTGATGTAGCGAGATAATATATTATGATCTTTGTGCCTATTTTGCCCAGCTTCTTAGGAGCAATACTGGCCGCGCCAACGACTAGTGAGAACAAAACTATCGGTGCAACTATCATCTTTAGTAGTCTTATCAGCAATGTGCCCAGCGGGTACAAGACAGCAATCTGTGGTCCCACGACAATGCCGGCAATGATTCCGAGGACGAAGCCGATAAGTATTTTATATATAACCGGGAATCTCTTATAAGACTCCCATAAGCCCATGTGTATCCACCCGGGCACAAAAAAATATTAAGCCGTAATAATTAATTAAAATTCCCATGATCGTGGGTATAAACTATGGCGACAAACACTTATTCTTCCGAATCTCGTGCTAAGATCTAGATAACTATGGTTACCTTGAATATTTCTCTAGATCTACTTGCCATAACCGTGTATATCGAGTCTAATGGTTTCCTCTATAAAGAAATAGTGCAGGTATAGGTCAGTACAATTAGGCGTATATTTAGCAGTTCTTAATGAGTCTCGATAATTATGATAAAAGGGACAGCCATTCATAAGCAATGATATTTCACTATATCACAAAACACTTCTAGTGCATCTCAGACGACTAGCAAGCGTTTATCTATTTCACATCATTAATACTTAGTAACTATTACTAGTAAAAAACTCATATTCCATCTCTATGAGCTCTTTGATCTCAAACAATGTGTTGACTACATACATTATTCCTATGGAGCCATTGATCCTAATCCTTGCTAACATGCATCTATCATTTCTATTATAAATATCCCTATTTTTTCCTAGAAAAAAGCAACTTTAGATAGCAAATTATTATTGATAAGTCTTCTTACGTGTTCTTTTGTTTTGGATTATTTGTATTCTATCCGTTGTATATCCTACACGGTCTTGTACGTATTTCTTCGAAGGAGGTCAGGAAAGTGCACGATACGATTATGATGTCTCATGTACTGTTTCCAGTTCCGTATGGAACACAACATTTTAAGGAGTGTTTCAATATATGTTGGCACGTATTTTTTAAATATTGATGGTTACTTTAATATCGTTATTCAATTTGTATTTACTGAATTGAATAAATATATAGGAGTATGATTCTTCCTCCCACCTGGTTGGGAAAGTTTATATTTCTGTTCCATTCTCTATACGTGTATAAACAATGTCTCCACGAGAGGCGAGTAAATATGGGTCTAAAGGCACTATCCAAACAGGTAGCAACCGCAATAATCGTTGCGATAGTGATTATAGGTGTGGTAGCTGGCTACTATGCCTTCCAAGCAAGCAAGGCTCCTGCATCGCCTGCAAGTATCTCTCCATCTTCGTCCAATCCTTCAGCAACGACGAGTCGGTCATTCACTTCATCAACCACCACTAGCTCCGCGAGCCCGACGGAGGCCAAAGTGGAGAGCGAGATAGTGATCGGTGTGACGGATAAGGTTACAGATCTTGACCCGGCAAACGCTTATGACTTCTTCACCTGGGAGGTCCTCTACAACGTTATGGAGGGCCTCGTCAAGTACAAGCCAGGCACCACTGAGATCGTGCCTGGACTTGCCGAGAACTGGACGGTAAGCGGTGACGGTAAAGTATGGACTTTCGTACTAAGGCCGAACCTGAAGTTCAGCGATGGAACCCCTCTGACCGCTAAGGATGTTGTTAGGAGCATTGAGCGTGTCATGAAAATCAAGGGGGACCCATCATGGCTCGTGACAAGCTTCGTCGAGAAAGTAGTAGCTAAGGACGACAGGACAGTGGTGTTCTATTTGAAGCAGCCTACAAGCTTCTTCCTAGCACTAGTCGCGACACCACCATACTTCCCGGTTAACCCCAAGTATCCGGGGGACAAGATCGTGAGCGATGCTACCTGGGGAGGAGCAGGGCCTTACAGGATAGTGAGGTTCGTCCGCGACGTAGAGCTGGTGCTCGAGGCCAACCCGTACTATTACGGCCCGAAGCCCAAGACAGAAAAGATAATCATCAAGTTCTACCGCGACGCGTCAGCCCTAAGACTAGCCCTCGAGAGCGGAGAGATCGATATCGCCTGGAGGACTCTGAGGCCAACCGATATACAGTACTTCAAGCAGCAGAGCGGGTTCAAGGTTATCGAGGTACCAGGCAGCTTCATCAGGTATATCTGCTTCAACACCAAGGTCTCCCCAACGGACACTGCCTTGGTCAGGAAGGCTTTAGCCGCAGCGATTGATAGACAGCAGATCATAGACACAGTGTTGCTGGGCGCTGGTGAGCCGCTGTACAGCCTTGTACCCAAGGGGCTCTGGAGCCACGTGGATGCCTTCAAGGTATATGGTGACGCTAACACTGAGCTGGCCAAGAAGCTACTAGAGCAGGCAGGCTACAGCAAGGACAAGCCCCTAGAGATAACGCTCTGGTACACACCGACTCACTACGGAGACACCGAGGCGGATATTGCCCAGCTTATAGCGCAGCAATGGGAGAAGACAGGTCTAGTAAAGGTAACGATCAAGAGCGCTGAGTGGAGCACCTACGTATCATATATAAGGAAGGGGCAGCTACAAGCGTATTTGCTTGGCTGGTATCCAGACTACCTCGACCCCGATGACTACCTGACCCCGTTTCTCGACAGCAATGCCAACGGGTGGAGCGGAACAGGGTTCGCCAATGAGACCGTGAACAAGCTACTCGAGAAAGCGCAGACGATAGTAAATCAGCAGGAGCGCGCCAAGATCTATGAGGAAGTACAGAATATACTTGCCGAGCAGGTACCGTACGTCCCGCTGTTTCAGGGCAAGCTATTCATAGTGACGAGGAGCGATATTGAGGGCATAATACCGAGCCCGACCATGATATTAATGTACGACACGATATACAAGGTGCAGGGCTGAGAACAGTAGATGAAAAGCATCCACCCGGTTTTTAGCTAGGTAATTATAATTCACTGTCTTTTTCCTTCTCTTAATCCCCGCGGCAATAGTGACTACAGGGTCATCGTGGATCAGGGTATTAGGGTGTAATAAATGGCGAAAAAGGGGCTCGGATACTATATAGTGGTAAGGGCGCTCATGATAATTCCCACAATCCTAATCCTCTACACAATAGTATTCGTACTCCTAAGAATCCTTCCCGGCAACCCCATACTAGCAGTAGTGGGCACTAGGAATATTCCGCCTGAACAACTCAGACACCTAGAGCACCTAGCCGGGCTCGACAAGCCCTTGATCGCGCAGTACTTCGACTATCTCTGGAACGTGCTCCACGGCAACTTCGGGGTAACCCTGGCTTCCCCTATGGGTGTACCAGTCATGGACTATATAGCGACAAGGTTCCCGGCGACCCTCGAGCTCGCCATTTGGGGCTTCACGTTCAGCGTCATCATAGGATTGGTGACAGGGATGATAGCGGCTCTGAAGAGAGGAGGCAAAATCGACACGACGATGAGGATCTACAGCATAGTAGCATACACGCTCTTCATACCGTGGCTCGGCATGATACTCCAATACGTGTTCGGAGTCGTATTAGGGGTTCTACCAACCGGTGGAAGAATTGATCCGAGGATAAATCTGCAGACAATAACAGGCCTCTACGTGCTAGACAGTATATTGACCGGCAATCTACCAGCACTAATAAGCAGTATCAAGCACCTGATACTCCCGAGCCTAACCCTGGGGATAGTGCTCAGCGGCGCCTACACCAGGCTCGTCAGGAACAACATGGTGGATGTTCTCAGCATGGACTTCATAAGAAGCTACAAGGCAAGGGGTATACCCGGCTACAAGATAACATGGTATGCCCTCAAGAACGCCTTCATACCCGTGATAACCTTGATGGGCCTCCAGTTCGCGATCCTCCTAGGAGGAGCAATACTTACCGAGACCACTTTCAGCTGGCCCGGCATGGGAACCTTCATAGTGGACAGAATAGAGTACCGTGACTACAACTCCATACAGGGAGCAATAATATTCTTCGCGTTCTTCGTAGCGGTCATAAGCCTAGTAGTAGACGTGATCTACGCCCTACTAGACCCGAGGATCAAGTACTAGGGGTGAACAATCATGGACAGAAGGATCAAGCCCAAGAGCCTCCTATCTCCGCTGGCAAAACAGCTCACCAGCCGCCTCCCAGGCAGAGGCCTATTACTAGCAGGGCTGGCCATAGTCCTCCTATTCATGGGGATGGCGGTCTTCGCCCCGTGGATAAGCCCCTACGATCCCACCAAGATGGTGGACAAGCCCTTCCTACCCCCAAGCCTCAAGCACTTCATGGGGACGAACAGGATAGGCCAGGACGTATTCTCAAGGATTATATGGGGTAGCAGGATAGTTCTCTACGTAGTGTTCAGCGCCACATTACTAAGCATGGCGATAGGCATACCGCTCGGTCTACTGAGCGGCTACAGGGGAGGAAAAATCGACCGTGTATTGAGCATGTTCATGGACAGCATGTACAGTTTCCCAGCACTGATACTAGCAATAGCCATAGCCGCGGTGCTTGGGCCGAGCCCGATGAACACAGCTATAGCAATAGCCTTCGTATATATACCGACATACTTCAGAATGATACGTGGCCAGACACTCAGCATCAAGAGCCAGTTATTCATTGATGCCGCCCATGCCCTGGGAATACCGGACAAGAGAATAATGCTCATACACATACTCCCTAACCTAGCACACACGATACTGGTTGTTTTCAGCCTCAGCGTCGCCGATGCCATATTGACGGAGGCCGGCCTGAGCTTCTTAGGACTCTCGGTGACGCCTCCAACACCTGATTGGGGATACGACCTGAGAGTCGGGCAGCCGTTCTTCCTGAACGGGCAGTGGTGGCTAGTATTCTTCCCAGGATTATCGGTCATGCTTCTCGCAATGGGCTTCGCCTTGATAGGCGAGGCTCTAAGCGAGAGGCTCAGCCTAGCACAGTCGATCTAGAGGTGGGTATGGATGCCTAGATATCTTCTCGAAATAAAGGACCTGGTTGTCAAGTACTATGCATTATCAGGAATAGTTAGGGCAGTAGACCATGTCTCCCTCGCCGTAAAGCCGGGTGAATGGATCAGCGTCGTAGGCGAGAGCGGCTGTGGAAAGAGCACAATGGCTTACAGCATAGCTAGGCTCATAAGCCCCCCGGGAAAAATCGTCGACGGCAAAATAGTCTTTGACGGGAGAGACCTGCTCAGGACGAGCCCGAAAGAATTCAGGAAGATACTTGGACGAGAAATAGGAGTAGTGTTCCAGGATCCTATGACAAGCCTCGACCCCCTCAGGAGAATAGGAGACCAGATAGCCGAGGTATACATGACACACCTAGGAATGAAGAAGAAGGAAGCCATAGAAAAAGCAATTGAGGTCCTGGAGAGAGTAGGGATCCCGCGCGACAAGATCAGTGCCTACCCTCACCAGATGAGCGGTGGCCAGAGACAACGCGTCGCTATAGCGATAGCAGTGGCTCTCAGGCCCAAGCTACTCATAGCCGACGAGCCTACCACGGCGCTGGACGTCATAGTCCAGGACACGATAATGGATCTGCTGCAGAGCTTCAAGAAAGAGGGGACAAGCATATTGTTCATTACACACGACCTAGCACTGGCCGCGGAGCGAAGCGACCGTATAGCGGTCATGTATGCTGGAAAACTCGTCGAGGAAGGCCCCGCAGAGAAAATAGTGGAGAACCCCCTACACCCCTATACCCAGGGACTCCTCAAAAGCGTGCCAGACCTATGGGGCCCTAAGAAGATCGAGAGCATACCAGGCTACCCGCCGGACCTACGGAGCCCGCCGCCGGGATGTAGATTCCACCCACGCTGCCGCTACGCAGGCGAGAGCTGTAGGAGGGAAGAACCTGTCCTAAGGTGTTTTGGTGAACACTGTGTAGCGTGCCATAGGGCTTGGGTCAAGTAAGGCCGAGAGGTGAGCAGATAAGATGGATCCCGTTCTAATCGTTAAGGATCTGAGGAAATACTTCCCGGTAACCAGAACACTGCTCGACATGATCAGGGGGCACAGCCAAGAATACGTTAGAGCAGTAGATGGCATAAGCTTCAAGATCAAGAAAGGCGAGACACTCTCCCTCATAGGCGAGAGCGGATGCGGCAAAACCACGACAGGCAGGCTAGTGCTAAGGCTTGAGGAGCCCAGCGGTGGACAGATAATATTCAAAGGCAGAGACATTACAAAGCTCACCAGGAAGGAGCTCAGCCCCCTCCGCAGATACATGCAGATGATATACCAGGATCCATACGCCAGCCTCAACCCGAGGATCAAGATAGGAGACCAGATCGCAGAACCGCTCATAATACATGGGCTAGCAACACCTAGAGAAGCACGCGAGCAAGCACTAGCGATGTTGAGGCGTGTAGGCCTAACACCCCCCGACGAGTTCTACGGGAGACTACCACACCACCTCAGCGGAGGCCAAAGGCAACGAGTAGTCATCGCTAGAGCCATGATACTAAAGCCGGAGTTCATCGTGGCCGACGAGGCAGTCTCAATGATAGACGTGTCGATGAGGGCATCAATACTAGACCTGCTCGAAAGCTTCCGCAGAGAATACCAGTTATCAACACTCTTCATAACACACGATATAAGCGTGGGGAGAATAGTCAGCGACCGCATAGCCGTCATGTACCTGGGCAAAATAGTTGAGATAGGGCCTACAGAAGAAGTCATAAACAACCCTGCGCATCCCTACACGAAAGCACTCATCGACGCAGTACCAAGCATAAGGAAGAGAGAAAGAGAAAGACTAAAGATCAAGGGCGATGTTCCAGACCCCAGGAACCCGCCTCCAGGTTGCAGGTTCCATACGAGATGCCCGTTCGCAACAAAGGAGTGTAGCTCGTCGGAGCCAGAGATGATAAGGGTAGGGCCGGAACACTATGTTGCTTGTAGATCACCTATTTCCCCATGATCTTATATTTCAGCCGTATGGGCATATAGTTCATTTATTTTATTATTAAATTAAAATTAATTAGTTACACTGTATTTTTAACTTAAACAATATTTACTGCTATCATAAAAGCTTCACGGATTTACAGGAATTCTTATATAGATTCCTTGAAAAAAATAACTGTGAGATGAAATGGGGTATATAGGAAAGCTTCTCTCAATAATACCTGTGATATTAATTCTTCTCATCGGTGCAACCATATCTCTTAGCGGGTCAGGACTCTATGTACTGGGAACTGACGGAAACGTTCCTAGTGAAGAATCCACATATGTTGATGACCTAGTTAACTGGATAAGTAATGCTGCAAATTATGGCTCCCATCATCCCGGCATAATATACTCTGATCCGAGCGCAGTCAAAGACTCGATAATGGATGCCGCATCTCCGCCAGAGGATCCAGCTATCGTATTTTTTGTCGGGCACGGCGAGTTCGGAGCAGTTGCTCTCCATAGGGTTTACCTCATAATAGATAATAATAACAACATAGTAAGTGATAACTCAACATACTCTGCTACCGTAGCAAGGAGGGTTCATTTTGTTTTTCTTCACTCCTGCTTCCTAGGTGCGGAAATAGGCGGGTTCTTCACGATCCCATCAATAACGGGTCCTATACCATATCATTATGGAATGCCGCAGGCCTGGCTTCACACAACAATAATTTCTCCTAATGGATACGAAAACCCGGATCACACCGGTTACGTATTCATTGGATGGAAAGGGCCAGCACCCTTCTTATCAGCCGATATTCTGGGAGCCAACGATACTATGTATAGGTTCATCGGTAATTTCTTCGACAAGTTATTCGGATACTATACATTACCGGCCAGTAGCGTGAACCAGGCGCTGGACTATGCATCACATGCGGTATTTGGAGAATACACTAGATTCGATGAGACGCCACTATATAGTGGTTTCAGCCTGGACGGGATGGATACATCTATGATCGTATATGGTGATGGAAGCTATGATAACTGGTAGAACTGCGATAATATTGTTTGTCATAGCTTTACTAATTATCAGTATACCGGCCTCCCCCCTAGTACTCAGCATTACTGGGGAGGATTACGGGATAAGTGAGAAAGCCTTGACAGAGCAAGTACGCGACATAATTCTCGATATATTCAAGATCAATATAACAAACTATAGGCTTGAAAGCATCGAGCTACAGGACATATACGGTGGAGGCAAGTACTCCGAAGAAATATATATGGTTGTTTTCAAGAACAATGAAAACTACGCTATAAAGACCGAGGCAGACGTGGTGGCCGGCCGAGTAATTGGCGTTGTAATGTATAGTCTTCCTGCCCCAACAGATGTTATTAAAAACATAAATATACGTCTCAAACTTATAAATGACAAATCATATATGGATGGGAAAGCTCTGAGGATGCTCTTAAATGATCTCGCAAGGAGCATCCGTAGGCTATATGGGGGCTTGGCCAAGCCCATCACTGAAGCACTTGTTAAGGCGAGTTCTAGGATACCGGATGCTCTTATGATCACAAAGGGGTGGAACGGGTATACATATCGAATCAATATAACAAGCGAATACTCATTAGTAATACAGGCCTTCTACATGAACGGCGCTAATACACCCCTAGGATTCTCATTATCTATCTGGAAAAGTCTCGCACTTCCGTTCAAGACCAAGGTTAAACGGGGAGTCCTCAACGTGGATTATGATGTGGCCAGTAACAAGACCTATGCTTACAGGTTTGAGATACAGCCTTTCTTCGCGGATGCATATGTAGTTGTCCCAGAGAAAATTAAACATATAAGCCTCGACAGGGTCATAGAGACTGTTGATCAGGCACTCAATAATTATCTTCATGACAAAGGAATAACGGGCTATACTATAGAATCAATCAAGCCTAAATGGATAACCTATAGTCAGCGAATGGATAAAGGCCACCTGGTTATCATCCCTGGTAATAGATTAACGCTGGAAGCCAAGGTAAGAATAGGGCATGAAACAAAATATTATCTAATTTACCTAGACCTAGACTCTATGAAGGCGACCATAAAAGAAAACTACTATTATGGAAGAACTCTCCAATACACAAACTCTGATAATGAGAAAGAAACACCTGGTTCACTACTAGGCCTCGGAACAACTGCGGCGATCATTATATCCATAGCGCTTCTGTTGATAATATTGTTTTACACTAAGAATATGATGAAAGGGAGATCCCAATAATACAGAGTATAATTGATACTAGTAAAATTTTTTCACCTTTCTGCCGACTTCTAAATGATTGGGGTGTCTTCCATGATAATTGTTTTATAAATTTTATCTAGTTTATTTCATATTTGAATAAATATAGATTAAAAAGGATAGGTTTATGGTGTAGGGGTGATGTTGACATATTGATTAGGTATGCTGAGACACTCATGCGTTGTATTGCTGTAACAGCCTTTATTCTTGTTATTATCTTCCCAGCTACACTGCAGGCATCTGCACCATTAGTGTCATCGAAGGAGAAAACTATTATTGGAGAAGCCGAGAATATACTCTCGAAGATATTCTCAATAAATACGACAAGATATAGTTTGGTGAAAATCTATTTTGCTGGTGGAAGCGAGTATTATGGCGCAACAATTAAAAACTACCTTATAATATACAGGGGTATAAATAATCAGTCGCTTATCTTGGATACCTATACTTTGCATGGATACATCGTACGTCTCATGATCATTGGATCCCCCTTATTCTATGGCTGTATAGAAGGAGCCCAGCCGAAAATAAAGACAAGGGCTGGCGGCATTGTCCTAGACACTAGTATCTTGAAGGATATTCTAAACAATACGATCGGATTACTACACGGTATCTATGGATGCCTCGCCAACTCTACGCAACATGTTCTGAGAATCACGCTCCATGAGATCACTTCATCCCAGATAGTATTGTCTGGTAAAACGGGCTATAGATACATGATTATTCTGCCAGGAAACTATATCTTCGAAGTTAGCGGTGATCAGCTTGAACTCTCAATATCGCTTATCAAGCAGCTGAGCCTGCCTCTCGGCATAATTTACCGAGAAAGAGTGCTGTACATTCACTTCTACATTGTGAATGGAAAACTCTGTGGCGACATATTCTCCTACAACCCGCTTCTCCCCGGGGCTAGGGTTTTTATCCCCGAGAAACTATGGAAGGTAAGCGTCAATGCTGTCATCAAAAGAGCTGGGGAGATACTTGAAAAATACCTGGCAAGAAACGGTATTAAGAACTATAGTATAATATCGGTAAAACCCGAACAGATAGGTATTAAAGAGTATGTCGAGAACTGGAGCCTGACAATAGTTCCCAGCACCGACCTTGTTCTAACCGCATCCGTCAAAACAGGATCCGGGATAAGACACTATCTCGTCTACCTAAACCTCGACACGATGGACGGGCTCGTAAAGGGCGAGTATATCAATATTGTACATGAAGGTGAGAACATGGCCGCAGTACCTGAGTCCAACACTGTGAGCCCTTGGAGCCAAGGCGCCCTAACATTGTTGATCGCCTTGATAGCAACAGGGGCTATAATGGGCCTCTGCCTGTACAGCTTGAAGAGAGTACAGAAGAAATAGTTTTCATCAAATTCTAATATGAAGTATTCTATAGCGTATAGTGATCAATACGAATATACCAGGAAATTGCTCGGGAAAATATATAGAGTTAATAAGTAATCTCTAAGCACTATTCTCCACGGTCTGAAATTATGGTTGTCTGGATATGGTTCAACTGTATCCTGTACTATTTGATAGGGCTACAAACGTTATTCAAGCATAATCAATCGAGATCAGGTGTTGCATAAAGGCTATGCGTGCCCTATTCTGGCCAGTGTAGGTGAACACGTATCAAGAAATACTGATAAATAATTATAGAAAAATTCTTGAGGAAGAATATTACTATATATCAAGGAGATATTCATCTTTATAGCTTGATCACCCACTGTAGTGGCTGTAGATGCCTCCCCTACTAGTATGGATTATGACGATCTCATATTGTGCAACATATTATTACATTATATATTATATTAAGGTAATATTACATGCCGGGTTTCCCTCGTGCTTGTCTAGATTATACAGTGTTCATCTTACACCATAATATCTTGCTATTAGGGCAACTATTACCATTATTATCGATAAACCCGTCGTTAAGGTTATTAGTGTGACCAGTTGTAGGTGTGGGAGAGCAGGTTCTTTAGTGTTGCTTGATGTTCCTGAAACGTGTTGCAGAGCAGTGGTTGCAGTGGTTGTAGTGTGGTGCGTGATCATTGGAGATGTTTGGTTGAGTCCGCCGCGTCCTATCGTTCTAGATATCGTGGCTGAAGCGGTGGTCTGGGAAGGCATTGGCTTTATGCAGTAAAGGTAGAAGTCACGGCTTGCTTGTAGGATCTCTAGCATTCCATCGCCGTCTATATCCGCGATGCTTGGAGGCCTCATAAGCGGGCCCTTTGTCTCTAGGAAGTACTCGGGCCCTTTCTTGTAGTTGATTATTACTAGTCGCCCGTCATAGCCCGGAACTATTATCTCTGGTATTCCATCCCCATCAACGTCCGCATAAATAGGAGTTGCATAGCCTTTCGTGTATGGGAAGCTATATATTTGTGTGCCGTTAATGCTGTAGACGTACAACCCCTGACTACTCGTCACGGCTACGTCCGGTATATGGTCTCCATTGAAGTCGCCGATCGCCGGGCTCATTGATATATATCCCGGTACATCGATCTGGCTAATTATTTTTAGGCTTGGCAACAAGAATATAACTACTTGATGCAATGTTGTTGCTACTGCCAGTTTTTCTCCACGATAATCTACTACAGGTATTCCTCCGTGGATTTGATCACCTATTTCGTTGTGAGAGACTATTTTGCCTGTGTATGGGTCTATTAACGCTATGTATCCTCTAGTTTCTCCTATTTCCTGTTCGGATAAGGCTGTTCCAATCAATATATATGGCTTATCATGTATCTTAACAATGGAGGGAGAGTAAATTATGCAATTACCTATCCTTATCTTCCTAATTATCGGCTTGTTATCTTTAATGGTGATTATATAGAGATTACCGTCCCAGCTCCCGATCACTATATCATCGTGCCTTGAATAGATAGGATATAGTGCCGGGGAAGTTATACTAAAATCCCCGTGTATTCTATATTCTAGCTTCCCAGTAGCCGCATCGAGGATCCATAGATCCCCTGGCCCACTCCCTACAACCACATCGATCTGCCCGTCACCATTAATATCGCCCAAGGCTGGTGTATCCATTCCACCACCCGTATTATATGACCATACTAGTTCGCCTCTACTATTAACTACATATAAATGTCCGTCACAGCTTGAGAAATAAATCAGCGTCTTCCCATTTATCTTGGCTATGGCTGGCTGGCTCGCGATACAGAGTTTTGCCTCGAATTTCCACGCGACTTTGAACCTAGTTGCCCTGATTACAGAGTGTCCGGGAAAAGTACCGTTGTGTTGCGGAGTATACATGTACATAGGCCATAGAATTCTTGTTTTATCCGGGTTCTCCGCGGGTTCAGCTATACCTGGCTGAATATAAGGGGAAATTAGGGCGACTAACAGTATTATAAATGCTATAATCTTTATTATATGCAATAATCTACACCTTTACGTTTAATTAATAGCGGCTCGGTATAGTATATGTGATTATCTAGATTAAACACTTATCTGTTTCGAAGGCGTCACAATATGAGCCCTGCTATATTGGCCGTGGAGGATATTTGTAAATCTTTTGGGAGGACAACCGCTTTACGAGATCTTTCCTTTGCTATAGGTAACGGAGAGATCCTCGCGCTCTTAGGCCCAAATGGGGCTGGTAAAACAACAACGATAAGAATCATTGGCGGCGTTCTGCGTCCTGATAGTGGTAGAGTCCTTATTAATGGAAAAGATATGACAGATAAGGTATCGCTGAGGAAGAAAGTTATGGGTATTATGACCGAAGAGCCGACATTATTTCCCGACATCCCCGTTGAAAGTTCATTAAATATTCTGTGCAGACTATACAGCATTGATAAAAATGCTTGTAATGACCGAATAAGAGAATTATCAGATTATTTTAACGTCACATCATTTCTCCAACGGAAATACGCGAAATTATCGATGGGTTTAAAGAGAATATTTGACTATGTATCGTCCATAATTCATGACCCAGAGATCATATTGTTGGATGAACCCTTCAACGCAATCGACGTTGAGAGGAAGCATTTGATCAAAATGAATATCATGAAGCTCTCGAAAGAAGGTAAAGCAATAATTATAACTTCACACAATATTCCAGAAACAATGGATCTCTCTAACAAAGTCGTGATTTTGAAGAATGGAGAAAAGATCTTGGAGACTACTCCATCGGAGCTGATGACGACGTATCCCATAGAAGAGGAAATTATAATTTCGACGAGGAAGCCTATAGATCCCGGTGCTAGAACCGAACTAGATAGGCGAGGCTTTAGGGTCGTAGGCCGTCACGTAGTAATAGCTTACTACAGAAGATCCACCGATCTACCCATAGTTCTTAGGCTAGTTGAGGAGATATTATCTAAAAGCGGGAATGCTATCGAATCGATCAGGATGGCCGGGACTCCTTGGGACAAGATCTTTATTCAGATCTACAGGAAGCCGGTGAAATGAAGATGGGCTTCTTAAGAGACACCATAATTATTCTACGCAAGGATCTTAAACAATACTATTTGAAGCCCCCAACCCTGAGCTGGGGCTTCATAACACCCATAGCGATTGTTGCAATGCTAGTGTTAGCTGCTTCTTATAATTGGAGAATAATATCTGGTGTTATTGCATTAGCTATGATGTGGTCCTCAACGACAATGAGCCAGGTCGCTATGGGTATTGAGCGGAAAGCCAGGAG
>JALSQP010000054.1 GCA_026985375.1 Desulfurococcales archaeon
ATCGTATTATTCATTAGCTCCACGAGATAAGTCCCATTAAAAGGCGCTACGCTATGATCGTTATTCACCACACCAACACTCAGTGTGATCACGGATCCCGCTCCCGGCGGTACGAAGACGTAGGCTGTCATCAAGATCCATATGATTGGCCAAGCTATTATCCAGAACAAAGCAGCCCTATCTCTGAACGTGGTTTTGACATCGCGTGCGATAAACGCTTTGACTGCGCGCCAGTTCATTCACCTAGCCTCCTACCTGTGAGTTTGAGGAAAACATCTTCAAGGCCGGGCTTAAGGGCTCTTAGAACACTTATACTTAGGCCTAACTTGTATGCTGCACTCGTGATCTCAGGTATGAGCTGATCGGGGTCTCTGCAGTATATTCTAAGGGTTCCCTGCCCCGTCCTATTAGTATCTAGTCCGGCATGCTCCACCAAGTATGTTTCGAGCTTCTTAGCCATGTCCGCATCTCTCATTATGACCTCTATAACAGCTGGAGGACCGTATTTTTTCTTCAGCTCCTCCGGCGGTCCAGTGACAACTATGCGTCCTTTATCCATGATAGCTACTTCGTCGCCTAGTTTTTCGGCTTCCTCCATATAGTGTGTCGCAAGTACAATTGTTTTACCGCTTCTCCTCAGATCTTCTATGAGTCCCCAAACCTTCTTCCTAATACTGGGATCAAGCCCTGTTGTTGGTTCATCAAGAACGACCAGCTCGGGATCATGTATGAGGGCCGCTATTATACTTAGCCTCTGCTTCAAACCACCACTATAGGTTCTAACAGGCCTCCCTAGATAATCTGTGATCCCTAGTCTCTCTGCAAGATCTCTAATCCTCATCTTGGCATCTCGTGGGCTTACACCATAAATACCTGCATAGAATAAAAGGTTCTCCCGCCCTGTCAGGTTTGGATGTAGCCCGTGTTCCTGGGGCTGGAAACCTATTCTTGCCCTAATCCTCGGAGTATCCGGTGACCCGCCTAGTACTACAATTTTACCTTTATCCGGCTTCGTGATCCCGACTATTACGTTTATGAGGGTTGATTTGCCAGCCCCATTAGGACCGAGCAAACAGTATACGCGTCCAGATCTAACCATGAGGTTCACGTCGTCGAGAGCTTTTACGCCATTATATGTTTTAACGAGCTTCTCCGCGATGACAGCATATTTCATCAGGGCCCCCTCCCCGCATGTATGATGCGTTGTTATTATGAGGTGTTTGGTTGCTGAAAAACTTGACAGACAAACAATTATTTATATGTTGCTATATTATATAGAACCGATAATCCTAGTTATTAGTATTTGTTGGTGAAGAAATGGACGGTGCATCCTCCTAAATTCACCTGTGAGGCTGGAGGTATGCGTGAAGGCTATATGGGCCCGGTTCTAAGGATAGGCGACTGGATCATGGGTCTTACGAGAGATAGTCGCCCCAGAGAACTAATGGTTGAAGTCACGACTTCCTGCAACTACCAGTGTATTTATTGTTTTAGGAACAACATCATGGATGAAAAACTGACACATATGATGGGGCCTGAGATCTTTGAGAAAGTAGTCGAGAACGCGCTGGAAGCCGGTGTAGAGAAGATAAGCTTCTCGGGATGGGGTGAGCCACTAGTCAACCCATATATTATCGAATTCATAAAGGATGCGAAGGAGAGTGGGTTCAAGGTTCTTCTTAACACCAATGGATATTACTTGGACAAGTATCTGGACCATATATATCGTCTCGGAGTAGATGAGCTCGTTGTCAGCATGGATAGTGATGAAGACAACATATATAGGTTGCTGAGGCGCGGCGGGGATCTTGGGAGAATCGTCGATGCTCTCCTCAAGCTCAAGAAATACAAGATAAGAGACACGAGTCGTGTTCCCGACTTATGGATAAACTTCACCTTGACTAAGTATAACTATAAAAATATAGTTCCAATGATAAAACTGGCGGAGAAACTCGGCGCTAGAATGCTTGTTGTATCAAACATCATACCTCTAACCAGAGGGATGGAAAAAATCACATGTTACGCTGACGACGAATGTGTAGGGACAATTGAAAAACTCAAGACAATGCTTGCAACGCTCAGTCTTACACACAATGTCGTGGTAAGCCTCCCCGACATAAGACTGAGAACCGAGAGGCGCTGCCCGTTCGTCGCCAATAAGGCCTTATATATAAGGTGGGATGGCCGAATAGCGCCTTGTATATACTATGCTCATCACTGGAGAAACTACTTCATGGGGATAGAAAGGGAGATATACCCAGTAATACTTGGGGATCTGAGGAGAGACAGGCTCATCGACATATGGAGATCCCATACTTATCTACGGCTTAGATTCATGACGGAGTTCAATCATATGCCTAGTTGCCTCGACTGCCCAGTCAAGAACTACTGCGTCTTGACGAGAGACAACAAGGCTGACTGCTGGGGCAACACGCCAACATGTGCCCACTGCCCCTACAGCAGGAACATGACAAGGTGTCCTCTCTAGATAGAAAAAAGGAATTAAGTATTAAAGCATCTACTTAGGCGAATAACCCATAGCTACTTTTTCAGTCGATGAATAAAATACACTAACAAAGCAGCTACACCAATGATTATCAACGTGGCAATATAATAGGGGTTCAACCACATGCCATGCAACCCTGTATTGCTCTCTGCAGTCAAGATTATGTCTTTGCTCAATGGTTTCTGTAGCTCCAGCGTTATGTTCTGTCCGGGATCGATCTCTTTAGCAAAGGCTCTTCCACCCGTCTTATCGATAACAATTAGATAACCAATATCATTCCCTTCATTAGATACTGAGACTACATGGCGTCCACTCTTTCCCTCGAACCTAATTATGGCTCCCGGCATACCTCCTAGAAGGAATATGTAATCCCTTGTACTGGTGTATGCTGACACGGGATTGTGCGGAAGGTTGCTTGATTTTAGGCTGGCGATTAATTTTGTTGATGAGAACAGCCCTGTCTCTGCTCTGATGTAAAGGGGTAAGCCAAACCCTGTATAACAGTAAAGCGTCGCGTTGACCAGGTTATTCTCAACATTTACTCCAGGCAACCTGAGGGGAAGCTGTACCCTGAGCTTATACACTGGATAACCCATATAGTCGGCATACCCCAGGAACTCTGTTTTCCCCTCAACGGTACTGGTTCCCATGATCTTAGGCTTTGAGCCAGGCGCGGGAAAAACCCATCCATTAAGCATATTATTGAGGAGCTCGTCGAGACCCATAGCTATGCATTTATTGCCAGTGACGTTGACTATGCTGGAATTTATTCCTAAGACACGGTAGCATATACTTAGGGCGCCGTGCCTGTTGAGAGTAATTGATAAGTCTAGCCCGTATGTGAGCCTAGTAGTCATATTGACATTAAAAACCCTGGTGTCCTGGAACGTATTTAGGATCGCGACGTTGTATTCTACTATATATTTTTGTTGTGAAATAGCAGGTATGGAGAGTGATAGAAGAATCATAAACGATATGAATATTATTAAATACTTCATGGTTGCTCCCATCAAGTAAGTAGTTTTACCCCAGTATATTAATATGCATGTAACCAGATCTACCATTGCTATGTATTCGGCCATTACCTATCTTTGACCTCACCATTATGCTCAGCATTTCATTTGGAGCTATAAATCGATCCATAACTGGTTGTTGAGTCTTAATGAAACTAATTATAATTAATAAAATGACATATAAACCGGTGAACAGCTCAGTGAGATCAGGGTGATCGCATGGCTACAAATGAGGAAAAATGCATTGAGATAATAAGAGATCTTAATGAGAAGAGGCGGCTGGGCAGATTGCATGCAACTCTAAACGCCATACTCTACATATTGCTGGTCC
>JALSQP010000055.1 GCA_026985375.1 Desulfurococcales archaeon
TCTTACTCGAAAATATGATTGATCCCGATAACGCACCTCGCATCATAAGATTTGTAGTTAGAGTAATCAATGACCAGCTCAGTAAACGATTAGGTAATTCCTATACATCTTTTGCATCATCTTTTAAGATTATTGTTTCAAGAATGAATATTATCAGGAGATTCATTGTTTGTGCTTTAACAATTGTTTTTCAAATATTATTTGGCATTACAATTTATCTACTGGGCTTTAATGTTTACAACGTAAGTATAGCGGATGCTATAATTGCTTATTTCTTAGCCATAACAGCTAGCGCTCTACCTACGCCCGGTGGAGCTGGTACAATGGAATACGGTCTATCTATAACTCTTCCTCCAGGACTAGTTATTCTTTCACGCTCATTCATATATTATGTGACTATAATTATGGGGATTATTGTCTTATACCATAGCGGTATAAGAGAAATTATTGAAAAAAGTACCAGGTCTTGATAAGTTTGCATAAAATATTTTTAATTAACCAATATAATAAGTGTTTAAAGTAAAATGAGTTGATATAAAATGTCAAGTCAGATTTACTCCAAGAGTATTGTCTTGCTGAATTTGTCAGGATTTGATCTTATTGTGACTCCGGAAGTTGAAAACTTTATCCCCGAGTTTTGGCACACAAAAAAGACCGATGAATGGCAATACATAATACTTCCTAGGCGATCGGTCAGTTTTCTCCAAGTATTCAAGATATTGTCAGACAATTGTTCAAGCAAACTTTGTTATTCACGCATATTCTTCTACGAACTACGAGATAGACCTGTAGATTTAGTCTTAGAACCCATAGATACTAAGACATTCATCTTATATGGTTCAAATCCTCCATTCAAACGAATAGTCAGAAGAATACTTGCTAATCCTAAATATAGCAATACAGTTATGTTCATCGCTAAATTCAATGAGACAAAATATGATAAATACAGGAAGTCTGTGACAATAGCTCGTCGCATATTCATGGAATTATCGCCAGTAACAATCAGTAGGGGGCTAGGCAGGTTATTGGGTGTAAAACTTGAAAACATAGGCGGCCGTATGAAAGTAACCCTATGCGTTAGCAGGGAAGGGATAAAATCTACTGAGACTATGGGGGGAGTATCAGTTGATATAAGAAGTATAAATCAGTGTCTTTAATACGGAGCCCTACAAGTTTTATCCTTAACGCCATCCATTCTCACATGGGTTCACAGTAGATTATTAAGTATTATTGATTAAAGGTGTCTAGTTTATGAAGGAAATAAACATTGTTTTACACACCACTAGAACGAGTCACGGGATAGTATTAGATAATATAGTTGGATTCGCGATTGAGTTACTTAGGAAAATATATGGTTTATCCATCGTATATAGCGTTCTTTATGATAATCCTGATATACCTTACTTAATTGTAGACAATATGCCTCCACTTTATCTGTACGAGCCGCCTGAAATTGATACTCTGATCAATATAGTAAGAGCCGTATATGATATTTATAGCATTGAGTCAATACATAATGAAAGACTCGTGCCAAGTGAGATCTAGCTAGAAATTATTCGTAATTATAGTAGTTCCATATTAGCACCTATCTCGTAGAATGGACATTTATCCCAATAGAGGGTACATTTCTTGACAGTGCTTCTAGTTATGTATCTTTCAGTTATATAACAATAGGCTACATACATGTTGTCGCCGACTTTTATCAGTTTATAAAATGGGCAGTCTGAGTTCACAGGCTCCGACAATACGTGAACTAATGGATAATAGCCTTTACGGATCTCGACGCCCAAAGCCTCTGCAAGTCCTTCTTCATGGCCAGGTTTCTCGTGGAGTGGGCATGATGTGAATTTATTTGTTAGACAAATATCTTCAACTACAGGCTCAGGTGAAGGACTACCATATTTTGCAATTGTTCTTCTGCTGTAACATAATCCACTATTGTACCAAGGACACTTAGGCATGCCTAATCCCTTGCTGATTCCCTATTAGACCCGTCTTTTTAATAGACTGTCATTGTCTAATATTCTTTTACAATTATTAAACACTTATGGATTTATGTAAAAATATTGCTGGATTTGGACTCTGTATAAGGGTATTTGAGAAAAGCTATATTTAGAGATAATGTGTTATAAAATACCATGCAGAATATATCAGTTATATTAAAGTATGGATGGTGAAGAACATGAGCATGCAGGAAAAAATCAATGAGATGGCTGAAGAAATAACAATTGATTTGTCACATATACCTTTGAGGCCAACAAGCAAGAAAGAGATACAACAGCTTGAGATGGCGCTAATTATAGCAACGTTATACTCGCCTGAAGTGATAGAATTAATCAAAGATCCGATTGAGCGTGCAACATGGGTTGATAGTCTCGCAGTTGCTGCTGCCGCTTTAGCACGATATAAGGCGGGCTACTCGATCAGGCAGATTGCTGATGAAGTGGGAAGAAGTGAAACAATGATAAGGGCTCATCTTGGCGGTAAGACAAAGGCTGGAAAACTAGTACTTCAAACATATGAGAAATTAAAGCGTGGCGAGTTAAAAATAGTTGTACCGTTCTTAAGAGTGCCAAAGACTATGGTGGAAGCTGACTTACAGGCGATGCGGGAGGAAAAGAAGAAATTTGAAGAAGAGCTAAAGAGAACGAAGGAAGAACTAGAAAACCTGCAGAAGCAATACGAGGATCTCAAGAACAAGTATGGTCAGCTGATACACGAGAAGCAGGAATTAGAGGAGAAGCTTAACACGTTTACAGAAGCACTCAAGAAGATCAAGGAGATTATCGAGAACGTTACTCTTTAATCCTAATGCTTAGATGTATTTTTTCTGATTCATTGTCCTTTATCTGTATCTCGATCTTTGATATGTTTTGTAATTTGAAATCTTTATCCCTCTTCAATACTACTTGATACTTAAAACCATTAATACTTCCTACAACTCTGTACTCGTAGCCTTTAGAGGCGTCACTAATACTCTTTTTTATCAACTCGAATAGTGTATTTGGACTAATGTTAATTTGTTCATATGTAGCAATGCCAAGCCAAGTATTATTTCCTCTCCTCACCGTAAACTTCTGTATAATCTTTCCGTTCTCTCTATATATGGGTATCCCTATCTCCATTTTCATAGTGATCACCTCCATTCGTGAACATATTTTTCCCTTTAAATATATAGATCACAGCTAATCTCTCTATAAAATTTTTGAAAAAAGAGCCCAGTGAAGAATCATTAGATGATTATGTGTTCCTAAATCTATCCAAGAATTTTAGCCTCTTAGAAGGATGAGGATGTGAGCTAAATAATTCTTCTAGGAGACTAGGTTTAAACGACTTAACATACTCTATAAGATAATCTATATCATGTGTACTCACCATTATCGTGTTCTCGGGATCACTTATCAGTAGCATCTTCAGCTGAGAAGCCTTGGCGATCTGCGACCTCATTCTCTCGGATAATCTGCCCGTAGCGGCGAGTATCTTGACTAGTGCTCTCTGAAGATAGTAAGCACCGTTTTTGACGGTCAGCGCTGAGTGCATGTCTGCATAATATTCCCGCAGTCTTGAAAGATAAAGTACACCTAGATTCAGAATGAATGCTACGATTGTGAGACCTAAGCCTATGGCCATTATCGCGATTGGGCCCAGATCGTTTTCATCTCTACGGCCGAGTCCATAAAACCATCCCCAACGGAGCATGATGTTTCCTAACCACCATAGAATAGCGGGGAGTAGCCCTATCATCATCATTACCACGACATCCCTATGCTTTAGATGCCCTATCTCGTGTCCTATTACTGCCTCCACTTCCTTCGGCTCTAGTATTTTTAGGAGACCACGTGTAACCGCTATTCTATATCCTGTAATTATGTTACCATATGCAAATGCATTAGGTACGTCTATGTCTGCAAGCATAAGACGTGGTCTCTTGATACCGCTTTCCCTCGATACCCTATCTACGGCTTCACTAAGCCATGAGGGTGCCCTATTGTCATAAGGCTCGACATGATACATGGCATCTATTAGGTATGGGGAGATCAACCATTGTATAAAGTATATCATAGCTATTATTACGATGAGAGCTTCTATGCTTATGCCACCGATTAATGGTGATATAGCCCATAGTATAAGTAGGCTCGCCCCCGTAACAATTAAGATTGATATGAGCATTGACACGTAGAGCTTCCACATCAACGGTAAACACCGTAATACTCCACGATATCCTTTAGAATTACTCCTTTGCACCCCTTATAAATACTCAATGTTCAATCAGGATAACAGAAAACGGGTGATAGATATGTCTGAACTAGCTGTTGCAGTACTCGACCTTCAGGGCCGTCTAATAACATGTAGCTCCACCAGCTCGATGCCGTATTCGAAAATACAGAATGCAGTTAGAATGGGCTACGACATATTCAGAACCATTGATTTCATTGTAAGAGAGCTAGGTTATGAGACGCCTAAAAACGTCAGCGTGAAGACTGAGGATCTAGAGCTGACGGTATTCAGGCGTAGGGACAAAGTTGTCGTAGCAATGATATATGAGCCGAGCATACCAGTATCAATAAACAGTAATGCTCCTGCCTCCATGGAGGCCTAAATACGAGTAGAACATTTAAAATATTTATCGATCCATCTGCTGATTCAGCTCATAATGTTAAGGATTTTATTCGCATTAAACTCAATCATTCTAACAACATATTCGCGTTCAACGCCCCTTATGGAACTGATCAGCTCAATTGTTTTCCTAATAAGGAACGGATTGAGCTGAATCGACTTATACTTGTATGGGCCATCAGATTCTGTGATCATTATTTTCAGCGGGGCTTTCTCAATTATCCTCTTATGTTTTTCTTGAATAAGTGCTGCAGGATTAATACCTATAAAGTAACCCATCGACTCAATATCTTTTAACAGATCCACGGGACCGGTATACCAGTGGAAGAATGCTCTCTCTACATCATATTTTACGAGTAATTCGAATACTTCGCGCCAAGTCTTTGGGGTGTGGAGATTGTATATAAAATCATATGATCTACTTGCTTCTAGGAAAGCCTTAAAGATCTCGATCTGTTTACAAATTGTTTTGGCGACAAACAATCGATCAAGGCCAACTTCTCCAATACATTTTATATTGTTCTCGATCGCCAAGTACACAAGCTTATAGGCGTCATTAATGTTGTATTTAGTGATCTCCCAAGGATGTATTCCAACGCAAGGTATTATTTTACCTTTAAACTTTTCCCCAATCTCAATATTCTTTATACTCGTACTAGGATCATCAGCAACAGATACAATCAAGATTTTATTGTTAATGAATTCGATGATAGTTTTTTCGTCATATTCGTGGGCGTGACAGTGCATATCAATGATCATGGATAACTATCTCCCTCCCTTTTCCAAGCTTCCTGTAGGTAAGATCAAATTTCTCTGTCTCAATAAATAATTCATTACCACTAGTAAACACGTTTATCTTAATGTATCCTATGATACCTTTTATGATCGATACTATAATATGATGTGACAAGAGACCACTCGTTATTAGATCAGCGAGTTTCCGGACAATATCGGTATCGCTGATGAAAAGTCTCAAGAAATTCTGTGCAGCATACGATAATGGTTTACCAGTACTGCCCGACAGGATTGTGAGCATGGAATATCGTGGCTCTAAGAATGGGATAAAAAACATGTGTGCACTGTGTCCGAGTAACGATTTAACGATCGATGAATAGTATGAAATATTTTGAAGAACACCTAGCTCTTTAGAACTGATATTATTCTCAAGAACGTATAAATTATCATCAAATTTTCTCATGTATGCCTTAGTGTGAACACAATATATCTTCTTGCCTTCTAGGAAATCCGGAAAAGACCATAGAAAACCTTTGTCTTTACCCCAGACAAGTTCTTGGAAGTTCTCGCCGGGACATATTATGTTGTCGGTAGCACTAATCACGAATAAGATGTTATATGAGGAGAGTTTATCAAGAACTAGTACGCTATCTGTAATGTATTTAGCTTCATTCATATTACATTTAACCGTATTGTTATTTACAATACAGATGTCATAATCTTCTAAATCATGCATGGTGCTCCGCACCGTATTCTTAATTTAAGCCCGATAATAATAACCTGTATGTCAGCTCGCATCGGGATGATGAGTTTGCCGATTACCGTAGCTCGTGCGGAATCTCCCGAAATCTGACCAAGGTGTTATTTGATGGGTAGAAACCTGGTATTACTAGACTATGATCTAACTCTTATGGACAACATGATTGATTTCTATGAAGCTTTCTCTGAATCTTTGAAAAGATTTGGTTGTGAACCAGTGTCTTATGATATATTTGTTAAACATGTATTGGCCGATAGTCTGCATAATCTTCTTCCTTCAGAAATACAACCATTAGAGTTTTGGACATATTTCCGGAGGATATACCCTAGTAAATCGGGCTATCCTATGAGGGGAGTTAAGCGCTTTCTCATTGTATTGAAGAGCCTGAACATACCGCTAGTTATTATCTCTGGAAGAGATTCTCATCCTCTTCTTTTATGGCTTGAGCTGGCGCGGTTCGGATTAAATAATTATGTAGATGAAATATATACAATGTTTGATCTAAGGATGTATGGCGGTATCGAAGAAGAACTATTCGATAAGAGCTGGCTCATAAGAATGGTTATAAAGAGGTATGGTGTGGAACCATCACACGCTATATATATTGGTGATTACAAGCAAGATTACATCAGCTGTTCTAAGGTAGGGATAAGATTCATCGGTATAACTAGGTATCGTGAAAGAGCTGAAACTCTCAGAAAACTTGGAGCTGAGATTGTGGTAAGCGACTTTGATGAATTATTTTGTTATCTAGACAAGATAATTCGTTTCTAATTCATGTCATGACTAAAGATAGAAGATAAAATAAAGAGGACGGAGAAAATGGTTTTTCAATACTGATCAGTAAACTATAGCCATATATCGGCCATCAGGCCCCATTGTTGCAAGTCCTTGTTCGATAAGTGTTGATAAGGCCTTCCTTATTTTGTCTTCGCTGGCAATGCCAGATAATATGGTGTGTATTTCCCTGAGATTCATTGGTCTTTCACTGATTAATTCTCGGATTATCTCTATGAGTTCGTCCTCATTAGGCGCTGTCATCAGCACGATGTCGCTATCCTCGTGAAGTATCTTTAACCTGATCTTTTTCATGAAGTACTCTATTTCCTTGTCTGTTAAGCTGATATTGTTCATGCTTTCCACCGATCTATTGATCGTCGCTTCTGTCTGGATAAGTTATATTGTATAGAACCGGATAACTTTTTTGGTAGTTTCATTGCATTGGTGTTTATGGAGTTGCCGCGAGCAGCTCTGATACTGTATCGTACAAAGTTCGCTCGATACAGTGTAAACGTTATATCGGCAGTAGCTGATCTCGTGGATGATGTTGACGTCTATATAGTTGAAAACATTGAACCATCAAAATCAGCTAGTCTATTTGGTGCCTTGAAAGCAAGATATAGTATCGGTATAGTGGCTATTTCTCTAAACACTATTGCACTGGTAGATGATAATTTCCGTGCAAAGCTAGTTAGGTTGATTAGAACCGCAAAGATGAAAGGATTCATAACCCTAGCCGGAGGCCCCCATGCATCTGGGGATCCGCTGGGCACTCTGAACAATTTAGGCTTTGACTACGCTGTAATCGGTGAAGGAGAAGAGACGATCCGCGAGTTTCTCTCAGCAATAGTGAATTCTCTTGATCCACTTAGGGTTAAGGGTTTGTTCACCATTGTTGATGAAAAACCATTATTTACTGGGCGGAGAGACAAGCATGTTGATCTAGATGATTATCCCCCATTCCCGTACTGGAGGCATCTGTATAATCCTATTGAGATAACTCGTGGTTGCCCTCATGGCTGTAAATACTGTCAGGTAAGTTATGTCTTTGGGGGGGAAATGAGACATAGAAGCATAAATGTAATCATAGAGCACATCGACATAATGCTAAGTGATGGGCTGAACGATGTAAGGTTTGTATCGCCAGACAGTTTGTCGTATGGGCTGAAATACTATAGGCGAGAACCAGCTTTGGGGATTATCGAAGAATTATTTACTCGGATCCATAATGTCTTCAAGAAGCATGGGAGAGGAAAACTTTTCTTTGGGACCTTTCCAAGCGAGGTAAGACCAGAACACTTGACGAGAGAAGCCGCGAAACTATTGTCGCGATACGTGTCGAATAAAAACATTATTATGGGAGCCCAATCCGGGAGCAACAGGATCCTTAAGATCCTTGGACGGGGGCATACTATTGAGGATGTATTTGAAGCGGTCGAAAACGCTACCAAATATGAGTTTCAGCCCGATATAGACTTCATCGTGGGCCTCCCGGTTGAAGAAGAAGAGGATCTTGTTCTAACACTTAGGGCTATCGAAAAGCTCGTAGAGCTGGGTGCACGGATACATCTCCATACTTTCATGCCATTACCAGGCACACCATACGCGTATAAGTCGCCAAAACAGGTGCCACAGTGGTTTAGGCGTGAAGTCATGAGGATCATAGGGAAGGGCGGAGGATATGGTCAATGGCTTAAACAAGAAGAAATATCTCGTAAAATAGTCAAGCTAAGACAGGAGGGGATAATACTTCCAAGAATGCGGCTCAAATAAGCGCCCGGCGTCATCACTTATTCAGTCCCGCCATAGTATATTTCATTGCCGCGTGTATGTTACTGATATATATTGGGTGAAATAAACCTATTATACCATGGATAACTGAGGGTGAATATCATGCCTGAGCTAGATGTGTTAAGAAGGATACTTAATGAGTCGAAAAAGGGGGTAATTGTACAAATATATGTCAAGCCAGGCTCTAACAAAGAGGAACTAGTTCTTGAGGGCGGCGAACTTGTGTTCTATACTACTGAACCTCCTGAGAAAGGAAGGGCAAATGCGGCATTGATCAGATACTTATCCAAAAGGCTGGGAATACCGGTTTCAAAGATAGATATAGTGAGTGGTCAGCATGATAGACTGAAAATGATCCTTATCAAAGATGTGAAATTCGATGAGATAGTAGAGCTAATTAGTAATATTAAAGAGAAATAACTACGTCTTTTCTCTTATTATGAATCTGGGTGGAGCTATTCTTTCGCTCTTACATCGTGGGCATTTGCTTGGTTTTCGCGGTTTTTTCAAGTCCTTGAACAGATAGCCGCACTTTATACAATATGGGGGCACCATGACTATTTCGAGGCGTCCATGACTTTTCCGGTTAAGTGTTTTGGCGGCATGTAGAATCGCGTCATAGACTAGGCGTCGATCACTCTGTCTAAGCCCAAGCAGAGCTATAATATCGTCTACTGTTAGGGGTGTTTTAGTGTTTTTCAGCACTTCTATTATTTTCTCGCGAAGAGTAAGATCGTCGGATATCATGGATTATCACTGGAAACTATTTCTAACAATTGAATCCTTAATATTGATTGGTGGGAAATAGATGAGTTCCGAGGATGTGAATAGACTAATCGATAAGATATACGATTACAGCCTTGAGGCCAGGGAAATAATTTCTCGGTATGCCCACAAAACGCCTCTAATAACAAGCTATACACTGTTAGGTATTGTTGGTCGTAACGTCTACTTGAAGCTCGAGAATCTACAGAAAACAGGTAGCTTTAAAGTTAGGGGGGCAATCTACAAGGTTTACAAGATCATAGAGGAGGCGCGATCCAAGGGCGAGGAGGTAAAAGGAGTAGTAGCGGCTAGCAGCGGCAATCATGCACAGGGAGTGGCGTACGCAGCCAAAGTATTCGGGTTGAAAGCCGTCATAGTCATGCCGAAAATAACCTCAGCCACAAAAGTCAATGCAACTAGAAGTTATGGTGCGGAAGTTGTTCTTCATGGCAATATATATGATGAAGCCTATGAGAAAGCGCTGGAGATCGCTCGGGAGAAAAATTACGTGTTCGTGCATCCTTATGATGATCCATATGTCATTGCTGGACAAGCTACAATAGGCCATGAGATAATGGACGAACTAGCCTCTCCTGGGTGTGTGCTCGTACCAATAGGGGGTGGAGGCCTAATCTCTGGTATAAGTATAGCGGTCAAGAAAAGAAATCCTGATACAAAGGTAATAGGGGTTCAGCCAAAGAATGCGCCAGCAATGTATAAGCTCCTAACGAGGAGCCTAGAAAATTATAGACCTAAGCCATCAATAGCTGATGGGGTCGTAGTGAAGATGCCAGGTCAGATAACGAGTAAGATCGTGGAGAAACTCGTAGACGATATAGTATTAGTAGATGAGGAGGATATATCATATGCTATCAACTTCCTGCTCGAGAGAGCCAAGATAGTGGCAGAAGGAGCTGGTGCTCTACCAATCGCCGCATTGCTCTCGGGAAAATACGCTCCACTAAAGGAACCAGTTGTATGCGTAGTCAGCGGAGGAAACATCGATCCAACACTGTTGTCAAGGATCATCATGCATGAGCTAGCGAAAGACGGAAGATTAGTCTCCCTAATAGGCGAAGTAGACGATAGGCCGGGAGAACTGGGCAAGGTGATAAAACTACTAGCTGAACATATGCTAAATATTGTTGATATAAGACATGATCGCTGGGATCCCGCCTTACTGCCATCGAAAGCAAGAGTTGAGATAATAGTGGAGGCGAAAACACTAGATGATGTAGTGAAGGCTCTAGAAGAGCTCAAGAAGAAGGGATTAAAGTTCAGGGCGAGAAGTGGGCTAGTGAAATAGTTTTTTCAAATACTCAGGAATTTCGATTAGGTCCTCAATAACATAATCAGCATATCTGCAAGCCATTCCACATGGGTTCACCGCGAAGGAGACGCCTACATTTCTGAATATAGTGATATCCCATGAACTATCACCGACATAGGCAGTCTTATTCATATGGATCCCATAATTTTCTCCGAGCTCACGCATAATCTCCAGCTTTTTGTCAGGAGGAACTCTTGGTACTCCACCTGGGATAAGCTCGTCGTCAATGAATAGCAGCTCATTATAATAACATTCACTAATACCCAGCTCGCGGCATACGCGTCTGACTAGTAAATCAACACCACTGCTGATAACGATCAGTTTAAAGCCGTCTTCTTTTAACATCTCAACTACTCTTCTAGCAGAGCTCCTTATTCTAACACCAGATAAAGCCTTGACTACATCTTTCTTCGTAATAGGTCTGCCGTAACTGTGGATCATTAGTGCTATATCGATCTTCATCCAGTCCAAGTAACTAATTAAACCCCGCTTATACAGGTCAGCGAAATAACTATTGTCTCTGCTCCCGAAGTACTCGTGTAGCACACCCCAACTGCTATGCTCAACGGTTAGTACGCCATCACAATCAAAGAACACTAATCCTTTCAAGGCTTGACGCACCAGATGTACTCATTGATGAAACGATGTTTTTGATGTAGTCTAGTAGCTCATCAAGTGTTTTCGCATTGTATTTCAATTTAATTGTGCCGGATACATTGTATGTAGAACCACCTATCTCTATGACGAGCTCTACATCGTCTAGCTTGAGAGAAACTCTGTTATCCTCAATACCTATCTTTGCTCTCGGAAACTCTTCCCTCAAATTCTCAACAATATTTTCCGGCGTTAGCGGTTTTTCCTCGCTAGCAAGATTGGGGAGTACCTCGTCAATAGC
Source organism: Desulfurococcales archaeon (assembly GCA_026985375.1). Classification (GTDB taxonomy): domain Archaea; phylum Thermoproteota; class Thermoprotei_A; order Sulfolobales; family Desulfurococcaceae; genus JAADCY01. The sequence continues at coordinate 11,674 of JALSQP010000055.1, forward strand.
CTCCACAACACTTGGGAGCTCAGAATATAGCTTCTTGGTCTCGATAAGTATCTCCTTGAGAACGTCCAGCTTGCTGGCTGATTTAAACAGAGATACTACAAGCTTGAAGTCTGCGCTCTTCAAGTATTTAGCGAGATTTTCGGGGTTACCACCGAAGCTACTGAAATTATATTTTTCTTCGGCCTTTGCAATCATTTTTCGTACTTCGTCGATAATGCTAGCGACACTTTTATTGTTCGAATACTCCGCCAGCTTAGAGTTCACAATATGTCTCAGAAAATCCGGGTACCTCATATTTTCTCCCTGCGGTGATAAGAGTGTTGAAGACTCTAATAATGCTGACTGATCAATATAATTATGCATAAACAATATAATATCCTCTGACTATTAGATACAGGGAAAAACGAAAGTTATGGGATGCATTCGTGGCTAGACATAGAGCTCGTAAACATCGTTGGAATCCCTATACAAGCGAAGTCCAAAGATTCAGCGTCTATCCTCGTATACAGGTACCAAAAGAGAAATCGATCAGGATAGGCGAAGAGTTCGTCGTTAAGATCAATGATGTTGACGAAAAAGGAAGAGGCATAGCAAGATACCAAGGACACCAAGTAATAATATATGATGCGAGCTTAGGCTCGAAGGTACGGGTTAAGGCGATCAGAAAGATCGGTGATACGATCTACGCGGAAATAGTTGAAACACTCAGTGAAACTGATACGGAATACTAGATCTGTCACTACCAATATAACGGGGTTACTATGCAGCGCGGAGCCAACTTTATAAAACAGGTCATTAGGGAATTCGGTGTAGACAAGGTATCGGCGCTATTTTCCGGAGAACCACTTGTTTCTGCTGATGCATGGAAACTAGTAGATATAGCACGTAGGCATAAATATTGGGTAGAATATGAGGACGAGGAAGGCGATCCTCCCCAGTGCTATGTTCTTGTTATAGTCGTTGATGATAAATACATACTAGTGCTTGCAAGAAGTAATGGAGAAAGCATGGCATATATGTATGAGAAAGAAAGTGTCAACATGGATGATGCAAAACGTTATGCACAAGAGATATTCAATGAGTGCTGTTTACAGCTATTAGGATCCCCTGCGTAGATATAGTATAGTAGAAGCAGAATATTAGAATCCTAAAAACTAATATTATTTTTAAGCCGGGGAATAAAGCGTGATGTTTTATGGGATCTATAGGGTTTATGAGGGATCCCATATACAACTACATTGAGTATGATAAATCGCTGGAAAAACCGGTGATGGATTCCGCTCCTATGCAGAGACTAAGGTTTCTTCATCAGCTCCAACTATCCTATCTAGTATATCCGGGCGCTGAACATTCAAGATTTCAACACAGTATAGGCGTAATGCACTTAGCGGGTCTTTTCGCTAAGAGCTTACTCCAGGGGATTAGCAAGGAATCTGTTATAGAGGGCTATAGGGCCGAAGAACTCATCAAAGCAACACGTATCGCAGGCCTCCTACATGATATAGGTCATGGGCCGTTCAGTCATGCCTTTGAGGAGGCGATCTATTGGGCTTATGAACATAGCCTGAACATCAAGAACCATGAAGAAGCAGGGTACAATATAATAAAGAACACTGAGATCAAGGATATCCTTGAGGAGAATGGACTGCTCGATATTGTTCTCCAACTATTATCCAATAAGCAGCTCGAAGAACCCATACTCAAACTTCTAAGGAAAACTGTGAAAGAATGGATATATCCCGCTGATATACTGGATTTCCTCATACGTGATAGCTACTATACAGGTACAAGAGAGTACGGGCTAATAGACTATTACAGGCTTATAAGGCTCAGCCACGCCTCCCCCTTTGAGCCGGGAAACATAGTTTTAGAGCTAAGGGCGAGAGGAGCACTAGCCTCGTATCTTAGATCCCGTATAGCAATGTTCGAAAATGTGTACTTCCACCCAGTAACACTGGTATTCAATAAGGCTGCAATAGAACTGTTAAGAATAACCGATGATATAAGTGGCGGTATATATAAAGAAGCAATTAATTCCCTCGGAAAAGGGGATCCAACAAAATATCTCTCCCTCAACGATTACGAGGCATTGAAACTAGCTTCTAGCTATTGTGATGAGGATAAACGGATAAGTAAACTGTATTCAAGCATAGTCAATAGGAAGCCTCTATGGAAGCTCTTGTACGAGGAAAAATACGTTTTATCACCGATCAATCTGAGGGGACCAGCATCCATATTATTCAAGAGAAGAACTGCAATGGAATTCAGAAACAGGATAGAAAAAGCGGTGCGCGAGGAAATTATCGATAAAGGACTAAAGTATAAGGATACGGAGGACTTCTGGGTAGCAATAAACACTCTTCGTCCTGTTCCACCATTTCCTGTTGGTAGAATAACATTCATTGATATCTCGAACAATATCACTAAATCACTTGATATACCTCATCTCCTCGACGAGGACGGTATATTGTTTAAACTATTAATCAGAGTCTACGGCCCCGCCGATCTTAAGAAGTCTTCTGATAGGTTCAAATATGTAGAAGCCGTACGTGATGCTGTTAAAAAAGAACTTGAACCTAGCGCTTTGGGAGAAATAACCATGTAAATGCATAAATACTAATTACATCTTATAACCGATCTTTCTCAGGAACTCTTTCCGCTCCTTCTTATCCTCTTCTGTCTCAACACCGACTGGCGGATACCCGTCCACTATTCCTATGATGGCTCTGCCCTGATCGGTCTCGGCCACTATGACTTGTATGGGGTTCGCGGTCGCAACATATAGTTCTACAATTTCCTGAACATTCTTTAGCTGATTCAGGATGTTTATTGGCCAAGCATTTCTAATGAAGAGCACAAAAGTATGGCCTGCACCGATCTTTAGAGCCGCCTCGACGGCTTTCTTGATGAGCTC
>JALSQP010000056.1 GCA_026985375.1 Desulfurococcales archaeon
TTAGCCTTGCCCCTCCGTAACTTATTGCTTCGAGATACATGTAGGCTACCTTAGTATTTCCCAGAAATTCAACATAGCCACTAGGCCCAGCATAGATATATTTCTTTATCGCGTCTGGATCAGGCTGAGTTGAAGCTACCGCCATTGTCTTACTTATTTTCTTAGAGGTTAAACGCGATGGATCCAGCATGTTTAGAAAATCTGTATTTCCACCCACATTTAATTGGTAGGTCTTGACTAGTTTGCATCCTCTCATGGCTAGTAGTGATGCAATAGTCCTGTGTAGAATAGTTGCACCCAACTGTCCCTTGATATCATCGCCGAGCACTAGTGTGTTGTTATCCTTAAAGATGGACACGTATTCTTTGTCGCTGGCGATAAACTCTGGTATACAATTAATGAAGGAAACACCAGCCTTTGCGGCGACCTTGGCATAGAATCTAGTGGCTTCGCTACTTCCTACGGGCAAAAGATTTACTAGGACGTCAACATTATTCTCTTCCAGCTCCTTGACAATTTCATCTGCAGTTGGTTCGGGTTGTGATGATGGTTTGAATACATTGACCATATGTGGGGCGACTCCATCAAGTACTTTACCCATTCTTACAATGACGTTTTTACACCTTAACTCGTCTGGATCAATAATTTTCGGCACAACATTCGGGTATTCATATATAGCCCGATGAAGTGGTTTTCCTACCTTATTTTCTGATATATCTATTGCGTATACGATGTTGATATCATCGATCCGCGTTCCGTCGATTACTGTGTGCATTACACCAGTGTCCTCATTTAACTTTCTATAGTATTCTATTGATTGTATGAGCATCGAGGCTATGTTACCTACTCCGATAATTCCAACGTTTACAGTCATCTTTTATCTCCATTAATATTTATGTTTAAAAATATAGGGTTTAAAACTATAAAACCTTTATGAAGAGAACTAATGTTGTGACCACAATGAGCGATGATACTCCGAAACCGTTCAAAAGACTTGTTAAGAAGCTAACTATCGAGAACTTATGGCTTTATGTGCTAAAATACATGATTACTAGGAATGAGCCTATTAAGGCATATGAGGTTGTACGTTATATTAGGAAAATACTTCCATATAAACCCGCAACAGTTACCGTTTACACCGTTATATATAGACTTGTACGTGAAGGTTTATTGGATCAGGTAAAAGTGGGTGGGGAAACACTTTATAAAATAAGCGATAAGGGAAGGAAAACTTTTATGAATGCTATAAATTTCATAAAAGACCTTCTAGATCTACTTGAGAAAAACGTTTAGCTATGCTACACTATACTGTTTTCTCTGGAGAAATGAGGCGATACAATACATTGAAGTTGAAAATATTCGGTGGAAGAACTAAAGAAAAAGAAGAATTACCCGAAAACATACGTGTGCTCATTAAAAAATACGCCGAAAAACACCATGTTAGTTACCTCCAGGCATTAAAAGAACTCATACAAAAAGGACTAAGATATGATGAGCTTGAAAGACAATATGGCAAAGACGTTGATAGCAGGGAATTATGGGATAAGAGATTTTATTATCTAAAGATCGAGTCCGGCTACCTATACTATAGACTTAGGTTAAAAGAAGTAATCGATGAACTCAAGACGCTCGCCATAAGATTTGCAGGAGTACTAGGAAATCTTGAAACATGTTATAAACAATGCGTGAACTCTAAAGCGCTCGAAGTAGAGCTGAAGAGGCTGGAAGACTTAAAAGAATTCATTCGATACTATCTCGACACGTACGTCATTACAGTCAATAGGGAACTTGAAGAAAAGAAATACGCGGATGATGAAGACGTAATAAAATTTGTTGAAGAAACGCTAAAAAAATACAAGAAATACTTTATGAAAGAGTAATTTGGCAAGTAAAACAAAATACATTTGTTTACATCAATTGAAAGTATACACCATTATATGTTAAATATACTAGGTAAACTAATAAACGATACTAACCATCTAGTACTAAGGTGAGACGTGTGTTCTCGCTACTAGCCATATATGCATATGGATTAAATTCAACGGGAAATGTGACCACGGCAGTACTATCAGATTTTATACATGCCGCACTATCAAACCCGCATGTTGCAATAGCAATTATCATCGAGATTATCATGGGAATAGCGCTGGGCTACGTAATGGCCAAGATGGCGAAATACATTATCGCGTTTATTGTTATCTTGATAATCGGTGCTGTACTCAATGTATGGAGTCTGGGGGGAAGCATACAGGATTTCTTAACGAAACTTGGAATAACTGCTCTCGAATTTAAGAAGATCATACTCGGATTCTTGGGAACACTAGGCTTACTAATGGTGGGACCCGTAACACTAGGGTTCTTAATAGGCATAATAATCGGATTAATGAAGAAATAAATCTACTCCGAAAAATTTTCCTTACCCATATAATTATTTATCTTTATAAAAATTATTTTTCAATACGGGTGAATAAGGTATGGCTGCTAAAAAAAGATTTAAATTCCTTGACCATCCAGCCGATGTTTATATAAAAGCATATGGCGCGAGTCTACCAGAACTCTACGAGAACGCGGGGCTGGCCTTGTTCGAGACAATGACCAATACTGCTTCGGTAGCACCATCGAAAAACTTCAGCGTAGAAGCTGATGGCTTTGATCTTGAGAGCCTACTATATAGATGGCTAGAGGAGTTACTCTATATATATTACAGCTATAATGTAATGTGTAGCCAAATAGTAGTGAAAAGGATGGAGATCACAAGGCAAGAGAATAATGTTTTCAAATATGTTATTAAGGGAATCTGCTATGGTGAAGAGTTCAATCCAGAGAAGCACGAAGGACGCGTGGAAGTTAAAGCGGTAACATATCATCTAATGAGAATAATCAAAGATGATGAAGGCTGGAAAGCATATTTTGTCCTTGATATATAATGTTACATCAAACTAAAGGCTTCGGCTATTTTAGTAGAGCATCGTTCACAATAATACATTGTCTTAGAATCAACTTCAAAGACGGAGTTGCTGAAGCTCATAACACATTTAGGATTACTACAGTGCCTGAGTCCAAGCAAATGCCCTAATTCATGAAGAATTTCTTTCGATACCCGCTCGACGTAGAGATCATATCTTTTGCCAGCATATTTACTAGTAGAATAGAGCGCTGGATCGAGTCTTTGAGTAGATACAAAAGCTATACCTCTAGATGGGGAGGCTTCGCCAAACACGAAGTTAAGGCCTTCATCGTAAGCATCTATGTATCCGACACCAATAACGAAAACACTGCCATCCCTAAGATCCCGAAATATGTTCGCGAGATAATCCAGTATGCATGGTCCAACATATTGTTTCCTAGACCAATCAAAACAAGACATCGGAAGCTTTAGGATCTCGGGCCATACCTCTACATCAATGTACGGCGTGATACTGCTCAAAACCCCGTATATGTTCCTACGCCAATCCTCAATAAAATCAAAGACAAAACATCTAGTCAACGGTACAATTAACACCTTATTCTTCATTCCAGCCACCACTTCATATACCTTTGTATAGTATAGAATAGTGCCGCCGCGGGGATTTGAACCCCGGACAACCCGGTCTTCAGCTTCGCCGGACCGCCCGTGCTAGGAGCCATGATTTTCTTTTATGGCTACTACTAATAAACTTTATCCATTTAGCTATTTCTTCTCTTCGATATATTGCTAGCTTATAGGCCTTATCCGTTCTCTGTATATGTGAAATTATACTATATCTTTGTTTTAGTACGGTTTTTATCTGCTCTAATAAAATAAGGCTTTTATTAGTAATTTCTATTGTAGGCTATTCTGCTATTCCTGGCTTACGGCTAAAGAATATTGTTCCATCCGTATCAAATATTCCCGTATCAGCCAGATTAATGTATTTACTCTTCTGTAATTTTAATGGAATTGAAATACTTGAGCTCTTTTCCCAATGGAAAACCTAGACCAGTTATTACATCAAATAGATGTTTTGACTTGAATTCAATCCGATAAGCTTTTGAACGAAATTCTAGCCTAGTTCTTTTCCAATTAAAGTCTTGAATAGGTTGGCTATATGGGATGCATATTCCTTATCTCCTTCAGCTATTGTAAAGAAGTACTTGCAATTGGGCCACTATATAATGTCCCATCCCCGATCATTATGTCTTAGAACTCGTTAAATTCCTTTATTTATATTAGTTATTTTATTTTATGATGTAAGTTATTATAGTAAATAGGGTTATGGAGGAAAAACTGCTCCTAGCACGGGCGTCCACGGGCGCTCTCCCGGGCTGAGCTACGGCGGCGCTGTCCGGGATATTATTTTATTTTCTCGGTGTTTATAAAAGTTAATACTGGAAAAAGCTATTCTAGGTGATTAAACATGATGGCCGTAATCCTTGCTGGTGGTTTCGGCAAAAGACTGAGACCTTATACAGAAGAACTACCGAAGCCTCTGGTTAGGGTAGCCGATAAGCCTATCTTGGAGCACCAGATAGAGTGGCTTAAACAGTATGGCTTCAACGAGTTTGTCCTCCTAGTAGGCTATAGGAAAGAGAAGATAATCGAGCACATTGGTAGTGGTAGTAGATTGGGTGTTAAGGTAACCTATGTTGTGGAGGATGAACCTCTAGGAACCGGGGGCGCGATAAAAAACGCTGAACACATACTCTCCAAAGACGACAAGTTCCTAGTGATAAACGGAGATATATTAACAAACCTCAACCCTCTAAACCTATTCGAAAAACTAGAGAATGAGCCGAGGCTCGTAGGTGTCATAGCAAGCATACCACTACCAAGCCCATACGGAGTACTGGAGATCAAGGACGGAAAGGTTATAGGCTTCGTCGAGAAACCCAGGCTCCAAGACTACTGGATCAACGCAGGAGTATATGCCCTCAGACCAGAAGCACTAAAATACTTCCCGGAACGCGGCGACCTAGAACGAACAGCTTTCCCAGCAATGGCTAGAGACGGCGTCTTAGGAGCAGTAAAATACACCGAGATATTTTGGAAGAGCATAGATACCTACAAAGATCTAGAAGAAGCAACCAAGATAATAATCAAGATGGGCGGTAAAATACAAGGATGATTTTTCAGATTTTCCGGCTATCATCACCGCCCGCCTCGGGCTCAAGAGACCCTCTTATCATCATCAATGATAATACATGGGTAAGTAAACCTAAAAACCCCGCCTATAATCCATAAAACATGGATACGCGGCGGTCGTCTAGCCTGGACTAGGACGCCGGCCCCCCAAGCCGGAGATCCCGGGTTCAAATCCCGGCCGCCGCACCACTTCTCAACAGCAATTGTAGATCTTGTTATGATTATATGAAATCACTATCCATTGTCACATAACATACAATTCTCATTAGTATATGGCTTCTTAAAAGAACCTTATGAAAAGCATTGATACATTATGGAAAGAGATGGCGCCGGGGGCGGGATTCGAACCCGCGCGGGCCCCATGGCCCACTGGCTCTCAAGGCCAGCCCCTTAGGCCGCTCGGGCACCCCGGCACCCATTTATTATGGATTTGCTCTCTAGGCTTATATTTGCTATTTTCGTCGGAATATTAGTATTGTGTAGCCTTTCCGAGAGATGTTCTCGATTATTTCTATGTCCTTTCTTGTGTCTAGTTTGCTGATATAATAGTTTGCCCCCCTTGCTAAGACGAATTCGGCATATCCTCCTTTCTTTAGGTGTTTTATGCTTCCGATAATAATTTCTTCGACAATCCCTTTACCAGCTGATATTGGAGGATTGCTTATTATCATGTCGAATACCATGCCCTTAACAGGCTCGTACGTATTACCTTGGAGAACCTTGACTCGTTCCTCAACGCCATTTAGCCTTGCATTATATTTCGCTATTTTAACAGCGATAGGATTTATATCTACCATGTATATCCGCAGCTTAGGATAGGCCTTAGCAAGACTTATTCCTATGGCTCCGTACCCACATCCAATATCTAGTGCTGTGCCCTCCTCAACGATTATGGCGTATTCGAGCAACAGTTTCGTGCCTAGGTCTACCTTGTTGCCTGAGAATAAGCTAGAATAAGTGACAAATTCTAGTGTAACCCCTTTATAGACGAACGAGATAACCTGTTTCTTTCCCAGCCTATATTTATTGGGCCTAAAATAATGCGTCATTTATTCTTCCTCCAGATAGGCGGATACACGTCCGTCTTCATGTAAACCCGTTTAGTTTTCACTACTATCCCTTTCTTCATCCGAGCAATTTCTTCTGCGTTTTTGAGGGCCTGACCTAACGCGACAAGTTCTCCCTTGAGCGTGAGGATCGCCGCGAGCTTTCCAGGCTGTACATCCCTGGTCAGTCTCACTATGCCGGGGACAGCGAGGTTTGCACCGTGAGCTATTGCGTCTACAGCCGTATCGCGTATCATTATCTTTGGTATATGGACTATTGCTGTTTCCACAGGTAACACTACTCTACGTAGATACCTTTCATCTCCCTCATTTTTCCAGAGATACAATGCTTCGCTTACCTCCTGCATTCTGACAAGTGTCTCGTCTTCCCGGTAGGGCCCTGTTCTCGTTCTGCGGAGCTCCCTCATATGAGCTCCCACACCCAACAATAGGCCTAGATCATGGGCTAGCTTACGCATATATGTGCCAGCCTCGCAGAGGACTCTCAACAGGACATATCGCCCATTATGTTCGAGTAGTTCAAGTTCGAGGATCGTTCTCTTACGTATAGTTCTCTTAACACTCGATCTGAGAGGCGGCTTCTGATATATTGTTCCTTTGAAATTCTCTAGTGCTTCAGCGAGCTCCTTATCTCCGACATCGCCGTGAAGCTGAACAGCCATTACATATTCTTTAACGGTATGTATTACATTACCTATTACTTTGGTAGCATTGGCTAGAGCCACAGGTAGTACGCCGGTCACCTTGGGGTTTCCCCGCCCCAGCCCCTCAAGGCCAGGGCTCTAGGGTACCCCCGTGACCGGCACGTTCTAGCCCGAACATTTTCTTAATCCAAGCCACTACTTCATGACTTGTAGGTCCCGGTGGTTTATCGAGATTGATAACCCCATTCCTTATATGGTCTTCGATCTTCCTCTCATATGGGAGAACACCGTAATCAGGCGATGTATCATCTTCTCTAAGCACTATCCATTCATTCTTGAATCCAGCATGTATTGTTATCTTGTCTATGAAGATAAGACCTTTTTCAGCGAGACCCATACATGTTCACCGTCCCTATCACGGTGACAATATTTATTGTTATAATACTAGATTTTCTACAGAATTATTACTATTGTCTCAGATAATAACTATGTAATGTATTTAACCGGAGATAACAAATTGTTCTTGCTATACAAGAAGAATTAGAGACGGATAATGATTTTACACGGGGGAAAGCTTCGGCTTAACAATTTCTTTCATGAAATCGGTGAGCCCTGTTGCTGCAATGGCTTTTAGTACTTCCTCATCCGACGCTCCACGCCTGATATCAATTACCTTGTCCAGGGGTTCGATGTGCTTGATGTTGACTCTTCTCCTTTTGACACCTGTTAGGCTCTTGGGCCCTGTTACTAGGACAAAATTATCATCTATTATATCGACTATTACGCATTTCCTTCCTGCTTCTCTTCCAGCAACCTTTACACATATTCGTCCAATCTCTATTGCAGGCATCCATCTCACCACTTAATCCTAACTAGCATTCCCTAATCTTTTCGCTTCCTCTTTAAAATTTTCTCTATAGCTGTCTTTACTATTTCGAATGTATCATCGATCCCGAGGTTCTCCGTATTGACAATTATGTCAAATATGCTTAGATCATCGATATCTATGCCATAGTATTTTCTGAACCTTATTTTCTGCAGATATTCCCGCATTACTGTCTCATGATACGCTTCCATAAATGATTTACCATCCCTCAAGGCAATACGCTTAATCCTGGTTGGTATTGGAGCCGTTATAAGTACCCTTACATCAGCTATATCGGCAATTATCCAAGCAGTTAAGTGTCCATCAATTACAATGTCTCCTTTCAATGCCTCCAAATATGTCCTCCTATCTATCTCTATATCTATCGATGGATCCTCAGTAGCAATTCTACTTAGCTCCTCTATACTGATTCCACGTTCCTCAGCCATTTTTCTAAAGATCATACCTGCAGAATGATATCGTAGACCAAAATACCCAGCTATCTTCTTTGCCTGGGTAGTCTTGCCGCTGCCCGGTGGACCGCTGACGGCAATCACAACCAATTGTCGACACCCTGATATGGCAGCAACTAGGTTTCTATGATCAATATGTCAAATAATAAATACTCGCTGGAAACATGAAAAGCACTTACCAAGAACAAGATCAAAAGGAGCCCATTCATTATATGAATGATGCAATATTATTATTAGTGAATAGCGGCACGCACTGCTTCGCGCAGGAGCCTTGAAAGGCACTTAGGACATATATAGCCTCCGTAAGGCCTTTCCGGCCTCTTCTCGGTCTTGGCGAGCTTCTTCAATACACTAGGGATTTCTTTCGGAACACCGTTTAATGGCTTGCCACAGATAGCACACTTGGCTGGCCCAGGCTTTCTCGGTTCATAGTGAATTGTTACTCTTCCGCCCGGGGTTCTCACAATCACTTTCCTCCTACACCTTGTCCTGTGGGCTGGTCTGGGCATTATCGTTACACCCACCTAATTCTATATCAGAGTGTCTATATCCAAGTATTAGTAGCTCTTAAACTTAACGCGTCGTAGGATATACCGCTCTCATAATCAAATAACTTGGGGCAAGATAACCGATCAGCGTGAGGAATAATACATTAGTAACAAAATGGTTTGCGGAAAGCATGGATAGGAATGGAAGGTATATTGGTATTTCCACTATTTGTTCATGTGGAGGGATATACATATTAAGCATATAGATGTTGGCCGTGTAGGTGAACATAAATACGAGTATGTGAAGCATGAACATTAGGAAAATCCTTTTCTTAGCCCTGTCTATTAGTGGTTTATATTTCCTTATTTTTCGGAACTCGGATTTTGTTCTTGGTTTCTCAGGTAGTTTTATCTCAGATAATATGTGCACAGCCCAGAAAAAGTAGCTGGTTCTGCTAATCAACTTCATTGTTAATGCGGCAAGAAGAGAAAAACCCGCACCAGTCAGGAGGGCTATTGTTATTAACAACTGTCATTACTCACCTATGAGCCTCTTAAGTAGCGGGTACGCCTCTAGTGTTCTTTCATAAGCTATCATAGTATAGTACTGCTGCACAATACCTACGGCCAGTAATAGCCCCGTTCCAGTACCGTAGGCACCGAGCAATGAGCCTAGAGCAGCTATTCCCGCAACTATTAGGCTACTAAGTACAGTTAACGGGAATATATAGCGGCTCAGTATTCTTTCCAGTATCTTCGGGTTACGCCTTATTCCTGGGATCTCCATCCCACTCTTTATCAATTGCTCGGCCTGCGCCGAGGCGCTTAGCCCTGATATTTCTACCCACATTATTCCGAAGAGAGTCGCTAATCCCATCAGGGTTATCGTATATACCAAGGCTCTGATAGGATCTGCCAGTGTCGCGTATAGGCTTCCGGGTGGTGATAGATAATATGCTAGACCTCCTACTAGCCTGCCGTTTTCGTATTTAGCTAAAAAGTCTGCTATTCCTGACGGTACTACATTCTGCAAATACATTCTGGAGAGACTGGCAAACACAAGTATGTCCGAGTAAAGTATGCCGACAAGCAACACAGGTATGTTGGTGACATAGAGAAACTTTAACGGCACCTTAGATTTTATCGTACGTAGTCTCGGCGATGTCACTGGTATTTCTACTTTTACACTCTGAAGATACACTAGTATCAATATTATGAATACTGTCACTATAAGACCTACAAGGTCTCTACCGCCCTGTCTAACAATTATTTGATTGATATTACCTCCGGACATCAAGACTTGTACAGTGTAGGGAATGAAACCAACTATTTGCCCGCTAACGACGATTGGGCTGAGAAGATTCCAAAACACATACTGCGCAACACCTGCCAGGATAAATAGTGAGACACCTGAGCCTAGTCCCCATCCCTTCTGTATCATCTCATCCAATAGTATAACTATGTATGTCGCGAAGAATAACTGGAGCCCAACAATAACTCTCTGCAATGCTGTGGCACTACAGTCGGCGATCGGATTGGGGCCTGAAAGAGCCCAGTATCTACAAGCGGACACATACATGGCTGCTTCGAAAGCAGCAAGTATTAGCGCGAATGACTTTTGTGCCGCAGTGAATTTCCTTCTATCTTCTGGATTAGACATATCGAGATTAATGAGCTTCGCTCCAACAAGGATCTGCATGATCAGTCCAGCCGTTACTATAGGACCAATACCTAGCTCCATCAGCGTTCCTCTACGGGACGCGAATATTATCGATACTAGGAGCAATTGCTGGACATTCGAAGCGCCTGTGATCTGTATCCCGTATAAGGGGGTATTTGCCATAATAACGTAAACTACGAGGGCTATAGCAGTCCATAACAACCTCTCATATAGGCCGGGTTTAGCCTTAGGCTTTTCAACTGAGGGTATGTAGTACGCCACCTTCGCAAGCGCGTCCAATATGCCCATTGAAACCACGCTCGTGTTTCCGGATCATAGTGACATTGCTTCTCTTGACCCTAAAAATACATGGTAACCGGGATAAATATATTCCTAAACGTATTGAAAAGGATGCTTGGTAAATAAAACCAAGTTATTGCTCCTTGATGACAACTACTTCGCCGCCTGCTTCCTCTATTTTCTTCCTGGCCTTCTCGGTTATCGATCTGGTGATTATCTTTAATGGTAACGTAACTTTGCCTGATCCGAGAACCTTACTGTATCCCATACTAGCAACATCTATCACTATCTTGTTATCTTCCCTATATGCAAGATTCTTTGATAATAGGAACTTGGCTAGCTCATCAAGTTCTCCCACATTAGTCGCCGCTATTTCCGGAACTAGTTCCGGTGGCCTGGTGAAGCCGTGTTTACCGTACCAGTTTCTCGCGTACTTTAGTACCCACATCCATTTATGCTTGTGCATCCCTACCGCGCCGAAGCCTCCTCTAGATCCGCTTTTCCTGTGCTGACCTATTCTCCCCCATCCCATTGTACGAGTTCTCCCACGGAGCTTGCGACTCTTCTTCCTTTTTCTAACGACCACGAGTACCACCTCCTTAGAGCATTCTCTTTATAAGTTCATTTATTGCTTCGCCACGATATCCTAGCTCGCCGCCATCATTGTAGGGACGCCTAGTGCTTCTCTTAAATCCTCCTCTTGGTGGATGAAGCCTAAACACTGGCTTGATACCATCTAGCTTGTGTAGTTTGACTTTCCCATCAAGTAAAGCCTTGGCTAGGCCGGATATTCCACCATAGATGCCTAAGTTCTTGAGCCTTGTTTCTACATACTCATCTGTCAATGGCTTATTACCTATTGTTCGTCCACGTTTTCTGAGCAGTTCTACGAGCGTGTCGTGGTTTATTTCTCCCCATGTAACCCAATCCTTAACCTTCTGCAACATCCCCTCTAGTCCAGGCTGGTCGGCCGGGTATATCACCATGTGGAACTTCTTATGAAGCCTTAGTAGTTTCAAAGTATACTTTATATCGGGTGGTACGTCGACTCTACCCCTGATCCTTATGATCGCGTAGAGTTTCACCATTTCTCAACACCTTCATTAAGCCTTCAACCAGTCAATGGGTGTTACGAACTTGTAGGTGTTACGTAACGCCTCGACAACTGCTTTAGCGAAGTTAAGCGTTGTTCTGGTTTCTCCAAGTGTTTCTGTCCACACATCTTTTATGCCAGCCATTCTAAGCACTGCTTTCGCAACATCTCCAGCGACTAGCCCTGTTCCTTTAGGCGCTGGTTTTAGTGTTACGACTACGCTTCCACTTTTACCTCTTACCACGAATGGAACACTATGGGGTTCTCCACAACGACACTCCCAGCTCCCGCACCCTCTTCTCACAGGCGTTATGTTGAGCTTTGCATTTCTCAACGCTTTTCTAAGCGCTACTAAGTATTGTCTGGCTTTTCCGGCACCTACGCCAACGAAGCCGTCACCGTTTCCAATAACTACTACGACTCTGAACCTGCTTACTCTGCCTGCGTCGGTTACTTTCTGCACGATTCCTACATCAATCCTCTCGTATTTTAGATCGGGAAGCAGATAATCCACTATTTCGGGTTCGAGCAGTGGGAGGTTATTGTCGAAGATGTCCTTAAGACTGGTGATCTTACCCTCAACGACCATTTTACCTACTCTTGTCCTTGGTACCCAGGACTCGAGGGCTTCTCTATCGACTGCATTCATGGGCATGTTCAAACACCTCCTAAGCCAACACCATACTCGTTGAGGATCCTGGCCTTGACCTCATCAAAATGCGCGGGGAGCTGCGAGGGATCAAACCCTCTCGCAATATATTGGGAGAAGAACCTGTTGTAAGCCTCAGGATCTGCCTCCTGGAGCTTCTTGGCCCAGGAGGCTATGTGCTCCCCGCGGATACGCTCCTCGGAGGGAGCAACCCCATCGCCCATCGGGACTTCCAGCCCTACATCATTAGCCGCCTTAATAGCCGCAAATACCTTGGCTCCTCTGGCGGGGGCGTGTAGCCCAATATCGGGGACAGCATACTTTATTCCGGCTTTAAGTGCTCTCAGAGCCGCCAGCATTCCAGTCAGATACGCAGCAGGGGTGTTTCCTAGCCCTCCCAGCCATCCATACTTTTTGGCAAGCTCACGCGAGTGCGCTGCAACGATTGTTACGTCTCCCTCAGGTTTTGCGATCACGACCTGAACTATTATGTGTTTGAGGGTCTTTCTGACTACAAAGCGCGGATGACCTGATAGTATCATTCTGTAGCGCTTGTTGTAGTTCGTCTTACCTTCTCTTCTCCTTCTCCTGGGTACTTTGTATCGTGGGCCCCTAGCCATGACTGGCTCACCTTACTTCTTTGAGAATACCTTTTTCTTTCATGTAATGTTTGAGTGAAGCAAGGCTATGGAATGTTCCACCTTTTGCTAACATATATAGTCTGCGATAAGTTCTACGATCAATAATACCATGGTCTCTCAGATATCTCAGATATCTCCTAATCTTTCTGATCTTATGCATCCATACCTCTTTCTTGTCTAGTCGTGCTGTTTTTGCTCCCTTTCTCTTACCATAGCCTCTTCTACGCCCCTTCTTTCTCTGTTCGTGTCTCTTCCTCCATCTACCTCTGCTATTCTTATGTACAGGTCTTACCTGAATAATACGGTCTTTGATCAGCTTTCTTATCTCCTGCCTCGTGATAACATCAGCTACTTCATCAATGTAATTTGGATCGATCCATATCCTGGATTCTCCGACCCCCAATACTTCCGCTGCTAATCTCTTCTGTAGACTTAGATCTGTCACTGCTCCTCAACCTCCAATCTACTGGTCGTTAGGGGTATGGGATTAGCGACTTTAAATCCCTTATTGATAGCATATTTCATTATCTCGATCTTCTTCCTCAAACCAACAGTTCCACCAATATAGACTATGTACTTGTCGGGATCAAGCTGCTCAAGTTCTTTGACATTATGTATCACTATAGGTATTTTTCCTGATGGATGCAGCCCTCTGACTAGCCTTGGCGACCTGTAGCCCACCTGTACCAGAGGCGGATACCCCTTCTTCTTCAACCTCATCTTGTTATCGGTTCCCTTAGGCTTACGCCATTTCGGCTTGTTCTTGAACTTTGGCTTCTTCCACCATAGATGCCTGTAGAAGTTGGGCTTCTTTGATTTGAGCTTCTTCCTTAACTCTAGTAGTTTCTCTATATCATTGATCATTCTTCGTCACCCCAATCATAAATGTATATTCCATCGGCGAAAACACGTCTGTCCTTATCCTTAACTTTAGTCGCGAGTTCGATATTAGCTGCAGTCTGGCCAACATGTTCGATATCAATGCCCTCAACGATCACGTCTTCTCCTTTAACGGTGACCTTAACATCGTCTCCTATTATCTTTGCTACTCTATCAGATCTCTCGCCCAAGAAGTTCTTTATTCTAACTATTCTGTTAGAATTATCGACTTCAACAGTTATTGGGAAGTGCGAATATATTATTTTAAGCCTGTACCTATATCCCTTAATAACGCCTTTAATCATGTTTTCGATATGAGAAGCTATTGTTCCTACTAATGCCTTCTTTTTCCTATTTGCAAAGAATGTCTCAACAATAACCTTGTTGTCCTTTTTTGATATTTTCACTCCTTTTGCATGTGAGAAGTCTCTTTCAAGCCTACCCTTGGGTCCTTCTACAACTACTCGTAATCCATCTATCGTAACATTTACATTCTCCGGAATTTCTACTTCCTCAACCACATGGACTTCCTTAACCATACTGGCCACCTCCCCTAGTAGACG
>JALSQP010000057.1 GCA_026985375.1 Desulfurococcales archaeon
ATCCCCGCGGGCCCGCATAACCCATTCTCTTACATTAGCTCAAATACAATGTTCTGCCTTCAGACTGGTCACGTATGCTCCAGCTATCACCGCGATAAACCATAATTCTAGGAACAAGTAGCCAAGATATAGTGGCCCGATCCGGTTTAGTGTGAGCCATAGAACTCCTATGAAGTACGCGATCAGAGTCACTATACCGTGAAAGACCCCAGCTCTTCTTATGCGTTGATCACTACCACCCATCTTCATCCAGCCAGTTGGTAGTGGCAACCAGTCAAAGAAGGTTGCTATAAGGAACAAGAATTTAATATTATAGATGACAGCCGTTATGAAGAATATACCTGCTACAGCTACGCATAGCAGTGTTTTTGACATGTTGGACATCAATATTTTCATCCCTGCGATACCATTATTGTTTAAAAATAGGAGATAAGGTCTAAAACTCTTTAGATATATTCATATCTAGGAGAACATTGTATGTATGTCGTAGTATATTTGCCACGCCTTATTCTTAATTCTATTGCTAAAGCCTATGGCTTCGTAGCCTATCGGTGCCTGATCTTGAAGCACTGTGCAACTGGCATAACTAAGTGCTTCTTCACACCTTATAGTCGGCGAGAGGCCAAGAGATTCAGCTTCCTTCAAGCTCAGCCCTACTCTGACTATATGTGCTCCACCGATGTTCTCGTATATTGTCGGCACGATCCCTCTTGTTTCCTTCCTAGTCCCTGTAATATTTCTTGCTATGATCCTAGCATAATGGGCAGCAACAAAGCCGAGGGGCCTATACACTTCTTTCTCAGTTATCAGGTCATAGCTTAATGCACAATCTCCCGTGGCATAGATGCCGTAGATACTGGTCATACCGTTTCTCCCTATCTTTATTGCTCCACGCAGCATCTCAATACCTGATCCTCCAACCAACTCGGTGTTCGGCCTTACGCCCGTGGCAAACACAACTATGTCTACTGGCTCGATTCTCCCAGAGGCTTTTATCTCTCTAGCAGTTTTACCACCCTTGATCTCCTCAACCCTTGACCTCGTACGTATCTTAATACCTTTGCTCACCAGGTATTTCTCCAGTTTAGTAGATAATGGGCGATCTATCACTCCCGGCAAAATATCATCCATGAGCTCGTAGACTGTAACTTGTGCGCCAAGTCTATTGAGTGCCGTTGCCACCGAGAGACCGACTAGTCCTGCACCGATCACTGCTACTCTTGCTGTTCTAGGTATTCTGGATAATTTCTTCAAGTCCTCAAGATCATAGAATGTCATAACGTTTTTCAGTTCAGTTCCCTTCAATGGTGGTATGAACGGCTTCCCGCCGGTGGCGATCACGAGGTTATCATATGTGATCCCACCATTACGTTTTAGTACAACCGTCTTGTTACTGATGTCGAGCCTTGTGGCTACATCTTGT
Organism: Desulfurococcales archaeon; assembly: GCA_026985375.1. Classification (GTDB taxonomy): domain Archaea; phylum Thermoproteota; class Thermoprotei_A; order Sulfolobales; family Desulfurococcaceae; genus JAADCY01. The sequence continues at coordinate 1,424 of JALSQP010000057.1, forward strand.
AGGATTTTCACTCCTTTATCGAGGAGCATGTTATATAGTCCTATATAGGCGTAATCGATCGATAATTTCTCGCGAAGGATTTCTGCAAGTCTATGTTTTGAGTATGGCGGCCACTCCGCAGCCACTAGTACTATATTGCTTGGCTCATAACCATATTTCACTAAATAATATGTAGTGTATAATCCAGCGATTCCTCCCCCTATTATAACTGTCTTCACGTGCTTTCTCACCCCCTACCTATTGTTTCTAGGTATTCGTACACTGTTCTCACAACTCCTCCTACACGCCTCATCTTCACTAGGTGTGCTGGCATATACCTTATGGCACCAGTAGGACAAACACGAACACACGCTGGATCCCCGCCGCAGAGATCACATTTGACCAGCTCACCGCCATAAGATTCCCTAATCGCACCGAAAGGACAGATAGATATACATGCTTTACACGTGGTGCATTTTGACTGATCTAGGACAACGCGTCCATTCTCAACGTTTAAGGCATCGAATTCACAGACGTTGACGCATGGTGCTGGATCACAGTGTCTACATACAGCTATATCCACGACGACTCCTTTCTCTATCACTATTGTTATCATGGCCTGCCTTTCATCGATCACACCGCTTCTGGCAAGAGAACAGGCGAACACACATCTCATACATGCATTACATTTTTCCAGATCTATATCGAGCACGTGCTTGACCACAACCGATCATCTCTCTTCCTTATACAAACAAACTCCTATGCTCCACCCTCCAACACTATCTAACTAGATGGTTAGTGAGAAGGGAGGAGAAAAATAATGTTAAGGTTAAATATTAAGCTTCTTCCTTTCCTCCCAGATTCTATACAGAGTCTTGACGGCCTCTTCGGCCTCCTTTACCCTGTTGCCCGCCGGTACTTCAACGCCTTTCTCGAGGATACCATAGACTATTCCAACAGACTTGCCTTTCTTCAGCTTCCTTATAACCTCGTATTCTGGACCATAGAATATTGCTCCATGTGGACAAACCTTTACACACTCCGGGTCTCCACCACAAAGATCACATTTGATCGGTTCAGCCTTCACAGTCAGTGATATGGCTCCGAATGGACAGGCATATACACATTCGCGGCAACCTATACACTTGTTATAATCTATCAGCCATGCACCTGTCTTCTCGTCAAAGTATATCGCATTAGCGGGGCATGCACGTGCACATAGTGCATCGTTGCACTGTAGACAGAATATTGGCGTTGATGCTTGTATCTCAGGCTTCGTAATAATCGTTATTCTTGATAGGTATGGATTAACCACGCCGTAGTGTTTGATACTACATGCTAGTTCGCATAGATGACATCCAGTGCACTTCTCATAATCTACAGCTAGGATATACCTATGGGTCATCCCGATCACCTCCCACGCGGATACTTGTCTAGGGGCCATAGAGGTGGCCCATCCCATTCTGGGAACTCCTTGTTCTCGATCTCATTAGCAACCCACTCGATCCCTAGCTTTTTCAGTGTCTCTCTCTTTGGCACTGCAGTCTCTACGTCGCATCCCCTCCTCTTTAGATATTCATCAACCATCTCCCAGTGTCTCTTTATCTCGGCCTGCACCTTCGGAGTATTGATTATCTCTGGCGGGAACGGTACTGCATAGTGTTTCTTTTTGATACCCTGCCTAACATTAAATGCCATCTCGATCAGGTATATTCTGTCAGCAATCTCTACTAGCTTCTCCTCGTTGAACTTATATCCTGTTGCGGCTGTTAGTAACTTGGCTAGTCCCTTGAATAATGGGTACTTCCATACTAATGGTACAGCCTGTGGCCAAGAGTTAATTGAGCCTTTACACCTACCGATGCTGTCGGTGAGCGTGCAGGCACGTTCGCTGACTATCAATGCTCCTACTGGGTCTTTCCTATAGTCTGGTAGGCCTCCCTCAAGGAGCTTTAGGGGTAGCTCTGGATCCATGTTCCTGTCGTTCTCCCAGTATGCCCAGCTTCTCCCGCGCAAGTGGTCTGCTCCTCTCGTTGAGGTTGCATGAGCTAATGTAAAGATACCGTTAAGGAAGTCTACGTGGTACCATCCCCTGCTCAGTCCTTTGACATCATAACTGTATTTGAGTGCTTCTGGGCCTATGATCTTGGCGAAGTTCCTGTATCCTTCAGCGAGTTTGTTTCCGAAGCCTTCTCTATAGGCTATCATCTCTACGAGTTTGATCTGGGTCTCAGCATCGCCCCATTTCAGCGGTATTCCGCCCGTGTCAGTGTCCGTTAT
>JALSQP010000058.1 GCA_026985375.1 Desulfurococcales archaeon
GAAACTAAAACTTGACCTACTACACCCATATTCTTTAACACCGTGATCTACTAGATCATCGCTGGCTAAGTCCCAGTCATCATCTATGGTCAGAGCATTGGATACTGTATAGAACTCCTCTAGTTTTTTGGCGGCCCAGTACTTACCAGCTGTTTCGAGAACCCATGCCTGATCAGGATCTACTATGAGGAAACTATTATGATACTTAAACTTCTTCTCGTAGGAATAATTGCCGCCCTGACCAGGATCCTCTATCAAGCTTATTATGAAATCAAGTGCTTCGCGTGCATCTCGAGATCTCTCGAGTGCTAGACGGAGAATATCCATTCCTAATAGCCCTTCTTCGCTGTAGGGCTCCTTCGTGAAAACAGCTACGTTGCCGATGGCAAGCCCATACTCGTTTACACCCATTTCTGCACCATAAGTCCACCAGGGCCTCGATATTAGGACGGCGTATGTGGTTCTTGCCTGAGGATACTCGCCGAAGGTCAACTTGACCGTTGACTCCTCGTGCTTCCTCCTCGGGATATATTCTATTACTTGGGCCTCGTTTGGCTCTCTGTCACTGTTCTTCGCGAAAACATTCATTCCTAGCCGAGTATTCTTCTTATCTATGAATACCATATCGCACAAGCATAGACACCAGCTATTCCTCAAAGAAGTATATATGCGGGAATCATCTGTAAAGATTTCCATAGTGTACCTATTTCTTCATATAGTATTTGACCCTGTTAAGATCATTCGGTGTATCAAGATCAAGTATTATCCCTGGAAACCATAGCTCTAAGAGAATAGTTTCCCGCGCATATTTCCTTGTTAGTTCCTTTAATCCTTTTTTCTCTTCAGATATACCTAGTATCTCAGGCACGGTTTCCCGTGTGAAGAGTATTGGGTGCCCTCTCCTCCCATTATATGTTGCAACTATTACCTTGTAGAGATCTTGGCTAACGGTATGTTTCTCCGTCATAAACCTGTAGACCAAAGGGTGAATCCAGGCAGTATCTCCCGGCGCGATAAATATTCCATTGTACTCCTCAATGTTTTCTATGACGTACCATACACCAGCTTTGACGCTGCTTGACATACCCTTATGGTAGTTCTCGTTGTATACCTCAATATAGTCTAAGCCGCTTAATGTATCAATGATTTCATCTCTCATATGCCCGGTGACCACTATTACGGGGCCGACCCCCGCCTCCAAGGCATTCTCAATGGTCATTCTCACAACGGGTTTTTTCGGCTCGTACTCGTAGAGGAGCTTGTTGCCTGGAAACCTCCTGCTAAGCCCAGCTGCCAGCACTATTATGGGGTATTCGGGCCTCACCGATTATACACGCTCACAGGTCTTAATCGATGCTATATAGAGAACTGGGTGTTTAGGCATATATAAAGAGGGTGAAGATGAAAGGAAAAGAGTTGTCATGCGCCTATTCTTATAGCTCCTCCAAACAATCCCCCTTTCTTGATTATGAATACTAGTCTTCCACGCCAGTACCTAGCAACTTTATCGTAGGCTTTCTTGAAAACAGATCGTACATTGGCTATCTTCCAAGACTCCTTGGTCGGCGTGAAGGTTATCTCTAATCCCCCGTCTGGCATCGCTCTGTAAGTCACTGATTTGATCGTGACGTCTTCTTTATTGGTAAGTATGATTACTGCACCCGCTATCCGGGCAGCGTACATCTCTTCTCTCCGTTCGAACACCAAGTCTTTACGGTAGTCACCAAAGCTTATCCCTAGCTTTGCCCTTGTCGGATAACCATACGCCTCGACATACTTTGAGAACAAAGCGTACAACATCACCTCCGGGTCTAGCCAAGGCGTTACAGGCTCCATGACAGCGTCTATCGAGCAGGTATTTCTATCCCTCTTAATCTCGATGAATATAGGTGTGAAGCCCAGGTCTATAAGAACATTCTTCATCTCCTTCTCGAGATCTATGGTTGGTCTTCCCAGCCTCTTCTCAGCCGTTTCAGGCCTATGTCTTTCCTCGCGTGCTTGACGCGCTGAGCGTGACTTCTCAGAAGGTTCTGACACAGTCTCTTTTGACCCAGGCTTCTCCTTTTCTCTTGGCCTAGAAATCGACTTGCCCGGCTTCGACGCTACTTTTAGGCTTGGTATTTTCTTATCTTTAAATATGTCAAGCAGAATGTCTTCGGGCACCCTATACACATCAATCCATTTCGCGGTGCATTGACTCCTCAGCTTAGCGATACGACTCCATGCTTGTTCCCCATATATTTTTTGGCTTGAAATACTCATTATGGCCGCTATTATTAGGCCTCCTAAAACATATAATGTAGCCTCAGCTTCTCTACCATCTTCTTCAAACCCAAGGACAATCTTATAGAAGCCACGTACGAGAGAGTCTATCCATTCCTTCTCAATCCATTCACATGCTGCAGGACCGCTTCGGCTTAGGATAGGTTCTTGGATTAATGTTATACGTGCCTTGATTAAAGCGGAGTCAAATAATCTACTTGATTCTTCTATACTAGTCAAGGCTCATTCTCTCCGTATTCTATGAGGAGGCGTTCCGCTTCATTATGTTATCGTTGTTTGAAATATTAATTCTTATCTTGATGTTGATAAACCTGTAGAATAAAAACAACTATACATGACATCATAAGTATAAATGATAGGGAGTCAATGTTTTATAACAGAGTCGAGGGTTTTTGTCCTACAGCATTGTTGTATGCCCGCCTCAGACCATTAAGCAGATCCTCGACAGTTATACCTAGGAGGTAAGAATTTTCGACGAGTTCCATCGTCACAGCAAGGGCATCATCAAGCCTGCATCCGAGAAGCTTCTTCTCGATATCATTTATCAGAGTCTCGGGATAGGAGAAGAAATCACCACTTATAAAACACTTCCTTATAATACCCTGTGTGTCGACCAAGAGATCAATTATCAGGGTCTTCCCAGCCCTGGATCTTATGATGCTCCTGCCCCACCTCATTTCCTAAACACCCATTCCTCGTCCTTGTACTTAGCGATGAGCTTCTCGGCTAGGAGTAGCTCTTCCTTGGTGAGGCGTGAGGGCTTAAGCTCTACGCCGAGAGCTTGGGAGAACCCTTTCTTCAATGCCTCAAGGACCTCTGAGAGCCCTGGTCTTCTACCAATTATTTCTGATAAAGTGGTGACTCGATCCCTTATTGATGAGACGCCGTGACTCTCCAGTTTCTCTCTAGGAGCTCTCAGGCATTGTGATAGCTTATCAAGATCTGTCGCGTACATGAATGTACCATGTTGTAGTAATGCTTTCTTCTTTCTCGTTTGTGCACTCCCGCTTATCTTCTTACCATCCACCACCACGTCGTTTATGGGCTTGAACTCTGCTCTCACACCGAAGATCCTGAGAGCATATACTATGCCTCTGCATATCCGTTGATAAGACTCAAGAACGTCTTCGCCTACATCACTTATATCTGCCACGACGCTATAGGTAACTTCTCCGGATCCGTCATGGTATACGCTCCCGCCGCCAGTGATCCTCCTTGTCAACGGTATTTCGTGCTCCCTTATGTAATCGAGATTAACGCTGTCCTTGACGCGCTGGAAATAACCTATGGTGACACCGCTCGGCAGTATCCTGTAGAGGCGGAGAGTATTTGGTATCTTGTCCTGCTCACGTAGCTGCAGCATCGCCTCGTCGAGGGCCATGCACCAGTACAGTTCTCCCTCATTGACTATGAGCCGCCACACAGCCAAGGAGACCACCATGTACAGGATACAGCATATACGGAACACACATAATTATTATTGCTCTTAGAACAACACGGTTGAGTAGGTGCCGAAAACAATGCTTATCAGGGCTTCTATCGGCAGCCAGGCTGTACTTGGTCTCATGAGCCTTAGAATGCTTGTTGCCCCCACTACGATATATCTGCTACAATACTCGCCAACGGGCTGTGGCGGAGGATGCATATATTGTCCTCAGAGCCGCAGGTATAGTGGAGACAGCAACTATGTGTCTAGGATCGAGTGGCCGCCCGTAGATCTTGAAGTCGTAAAAGATGCTCTTCGAAGCTATGATAACTATTCAAGAGTGTGTCTTCAATCTGTACTTAAACCGGGCTGGATCAATGAATATATAGTTCTCGCAAGAGAGATCAGGAGATCAACGTCTAAGCCGATCAGTGCGGCAGTGAACATAATGGATCACGATAAGCTTGAAAAACTCAGAGAAATAGGTGTCGATAGAGTCGGTGTCGGTCTAGACGCGGCATCACCACGCGTATTCATGAAGACGGGAAAGCCTGGAACATGGAATGCTTATTGGTGTTTTATTCGTGATTCTATAAAGGTTTTCGGAGAAGACAATGTAACAGTGCATATAATACTCGGCCTAGGAGAAACCGAGGAGGAAATAATCAAAACACTCGTAGGGATATATGGCGAAGGAGCTAGAGCGGCTCTCTTCGCGTATACCCATGCTCCGGGGACTATGAGGATCGGTGGTCAACCAGACATATACTACTATAGGAAAATACAGGTTCTAAACTATCTTCTCAGTAGAAGATGGAGCCCGGAAGAGCTTTTCAGGGATAACCATGTTAGGCACGAGATAGCCGAGATGATCAGAGAACACCCGTTTAAATACCTGGAAGCAGTGCTCACGAGCGGATGCCCAGGCTGTAACAGGCCTTTCTATAATGAGAGGCCTGGGGGCCCGATCTACAACTATCCCTCCCATAAACTGCTTGATAGAGATAAGGAGAGAGTAGCCAGTGAGATCAGAAAGGCTTTCGAGATGTAGTGTCATGCCTAGAAGAAGCACCAAGGCCTACATACCCGGAAAGACTTTTCCCTCCGTAAGCATAACTGGGACGCGGTGTTGGCTGCAGTGTAGATACTGTATGGCTAGATATCTTGGGCAAATGGAGCATGTCGATACACCTGAGGGTCTGTACTGGTATGCCCGACAGATAAGCAAGATGGGTGGCCGCGGATTACTGGTTAGCGGAGGCTACACAGTGGATGGGAAGCTACCTTTTAAGCCATTCTTGTCGGGCATTAAGAGGATAAAAAAGGAGCTAGGCCTAATAATCAGTATTCACCCGGGCCTCGTTGATCGTGTGGAGGCGGAACAACTGAGAGATGCGGGCGTGGATATTGTCGACTACGAGCTTATCCTTGATGAGATGGTTATTAGACATGTATTGGGTCTTAAGAGAACACCAGACGATTTTATCAGGTCTTTCGAGTACCTTCTTAACCATGGCCCATCATACGTGGCGCCTCATTTATTGGTTGGCGCCAATTATGGGGTTATTTCATGGGAGTATAAAGCCGTAGATCTGCTTGCATCATACAATCCGTACATGATAGTATTTCTCTCCTTGATACCGACAAAATATACTCCAATGGAAAAAGTGTCTCCGCCATCGCCTAGCTCGTTCATCAGACTACTTAGATATGCCCGTGAAAAACACCCATCTTGGATTATCAGCGTAGGCTGTATGAGGCCTAGGCAATACAAGGTCCGTGTGGATCCCATCATTATTGATAATGAGTTAGCGGATAGGATAGTATTACCTCGCCGAGAATACATTATAGAATACGACTTAGAAGTAGTGAATGCTTGTTGTTCCGTCCCGGATGAGCTACTCTATTAGCCTAGACAGGATCACAGGATAAATATGATCTTATAGGATATATTAATTGAGGGAGAAGCAATCCTCAGGGGCGAGGTCAAAGGTCTTGGTCCGTATACTTGTCCTTACAGCCCAGGATCTCTTAGAGCTTCTGGATCCTAAGAGTCTCGTTGACGCCATAGCACAGGCCTTCAAAAAGTACAGCAAGGGAGAAACAGTTACGCCACCACGAACGGTATTCTATGTCGAGGGTAACTGGTGGGGAATCATGCAGAGCTATGTGCCGGGGGAGGGAGTCGGCGTTAAAGTCGTGAATATAATACCGTCGAACAGGGAAAGAGGTCTCCCAACCATACAAGCCCTGGTATCCCTCTATGACCCAGTAACCGGTTCTCCGCAGGCGATCATGGAGGGCGGAGTACTTACAGCCCTCCGAACAGCAGCTGCATCGGCTCTCTCGGTCAAGCTTCTCGCACCCAAGGAGAAGGGGGCCGTGGCAGTTATTGGTACTGGTTACCAGGCAAGATTCCAGCTTCGCTTTATAAAGGAGTACTACAGGCCAAGCCAGGTCAGGATCTATGATATAAGGAGAGAGGCTATGGAGGAATATAAAAGGTTTGTCGAGGAAGAGCTGGGACTCGAAGTCTACATGGCTAAAGACCATAGAGACTGTATCAAGGGTGCTAGAATAGTTGTTGAGGCATCGACAACGAAGGACCCAGTAATATATGGAGATGTACTCGAGCCACCAGTACATATTGTAAGCATAGGTGCGCACACCCCTACGGCGAGAGCACTTGATGATGAAGCCATTGAGAAAGTGGACTTGATAGTTGTGGATTCTAGAAAAGCGGTGATGGAGGAAGCCGGAGACATAAGAATACCTGTTCAGAAGGGATTGATCAAAATGGAGGATCTCGTGGAGCTGGGAGAACTTGTAGAGAAGGGATTAGATGAGAGACCAGCCATTACGCTATTCAAGAGTGTAGGGCTTGCAATACAAGATGCTTGCGCCGCAGGACTGGCCTATAAGAAAGCATTGGAGAAAGGCCTAGGCAAATGGATCAGTATTTAGCCTGTCCATCCTATGGAGAAACATAATATTATTCTTTTTTAAACATGGTTAGGCCTATTGCATGTCTATTCTTGGGAAAAGATAATCATTAAAAATAGGCGCTTATGTCTTAACAAGAAGTGTGGATGATAATCCGGCCGAGCTGGTCATAATGGCCTCCGAGCTAACACTGTGGATGACCTCTTCAACCCTCAGGATAAGATCAGATTCTATAGGAGAAATCCTTTCAGGCCTCAAGACCAGCTTCGCGGGACGCTATATCCCGAACTTCACAATAACTAGGGGGGACTCAGGAGATCCTGACGCCGTTATTGATTGGATAAGTGCTCGTGAAGGCTTTAGAGTAAACGAGATAAAGATCAATTGCTACCCGGAATACTATCGCATAACGAGTGCTCCTCCAAAACCATATATTAACGAAGCACCATATTTCTTCATCCTACAAGTTCTCAGCAGATTGTCAACACGTAGATCTCAGATCGTGTTCACGGATACTGTGAGCTTCGTCGATGAAAGTGGAAGAGCAGTCATGCTTATGGGATATCCTCATACGGGTAAAAGCACCCTTACAGCCATTGCTCTCAGCAAGGGCTACATACCACTAACAACCGAGAATACAGTGGTAGATGCGTCCGGCGGGGATCCAACCATCGTTGGTGGGACCGGAATATTAGTCTACGACCCCGCTATCAGAGAATTATATGGGGTCAAGACACCTGTTCATGAGAAAACACGCCACGGGTACCTCGTGGTTGATCTTGATAAGGTCGTCCCTGAGCGCCGCGAGTACTTGGAGAGCGGAGTAGTGATTGATAGGCTGTACGTCCTACACTGTAGTTTTTCGAGCAAGGGATCGGACTATAAGTTGATCAGGGGGAGGAAAATAGCTAAGACACTCTGGTACTTCGCGACAGCTCTTGTGAAGGGTGTGGATTACTATGAACCTTACCCCTTAGACCTAGCGACGGCCGAGGTGATGAAGCCCATAGGTAGGGCGATCAAGGACATGTCTGTCAAGTATGACGGCCGATTCTATGAGGTATTCGGAAGACATGACAAGGTTTTCGAGATGATTGTAGAGATGAAATAATCTAGATAAGAACATCGTAGTAGGTCATTATATCTCCAATAATTCTCTCTACAAATCTCAGCAATGGGTAAGAAACTGCTATGGACGCTATCCCCCCAATGGCAAGCACTGGTAGGGGCTGGCTTGATAGATAGAAGGCTAGACCGGATATCCCCATGAACATAACTATGACTATGATCTCTAGCAACACGGCGGTTAAGCCCTCCACGGTATATATACCTGCTGTCGTCTCTCTGATCACCTGCCTCTTGCTTGCCTGATAAGACAATGTTATAAGCTGTATAGCTGCTCCAGCAATGCCCGCTGGTAGATAATAAGGTATCGTGAGCAACAGGTAAATCCTATTCATATAGAGTGATAGGCCCACAAACATTATTATGGCTGCCTCAACACTATTAACTGCTAACTTAGAGATCACGGCCCCAGCCACTGGCGCCATGTCAATAGCATATGTCCTGTAGAGCCAGTAGCACCTCAGATCCACCGCAAGGACATGGCTACTGAGCGTATAAAGAGCCATACCTATCATCATGGGGACGAATATCTCTATGAAGACCTCGTCCGCGTCCTCAGGGATCCCCATGAGTCTCCGTGCCATGAATCCTGCCGCACCCGCCGCCACTATAAGTACTGCTAGGCCTAGGAGATGCTTCTTGTTGAGAATCCTGCTGGTGAACAAGTAGGAATACAGTATACTTCTAGGAGAACCATATTTTATATGGGGCATCTCTCCCTCTAAGAGCCTAACATTCACTGCGGCCCTCGGGCTTAGATCCTCTATATCTATCCTCCTAGACAGAACAGATGCTATGAGAGAGAACCCCACTATCTCAGCATATCCCAGAAGAAGGATGGTCGCGACACCTGTTAAACTAATACTCTTCGAGAACGGATACACAAGGCAAGCAACTACGGGCATGTATGGTATTCCGAGGATCACGGAATACGTCCCGGTAAGCAAGGAATGCATTATACCAGCCAGTAATAGGGCTATAAACGACATGACCAGCAATAACTTGTGGCCGGTCTTCCTAACCACTAGTTTGAATAGTATCTCGATCATAATAGTGCCTAATAACAGGATAAGGCCTCCAAACATGACGAGGACTCCACGGAGTGGATCGCCTGTGAACGCCATTCCAACTAGGGCGAGTCCGAGGAAGGCCGGGGTCAGTATTATAGGTGAGACTAATATAGATATTATGTTCGCCAACATAAACTCGTCTAGACCAATCGGCTGGCTGAGAAGTACCTCGTATTCCTCCTCCCTTAAATAGATCGGTTTACCCTTGATGAGTGTATAGATAGTGTATATGATTAGGAAGCTAGAGATTAGGATGGTCAGTGTGTAGTGGTTTAGTCGGAAGCTGTGGAGCAAAGGCCTCGCAGCATCTAGGATGGTCTTGTTTGCCATAGGCCTGCTGTAGTACTGAATTGCGTTGACGAGGAGCAAGGCTGTTATTATAACCAAGAGTATCTGGCCAGACCTCTTTTTGAGGAAGGGGTTAATAGCCCTGTTCTTGACTAGATACCATGAAATATAGAGGATTATCCTGAGCCTCATCATTTTTGGGTCAGCCTTTTACGATCCTTAGAAATACTTCTTCTAGGCTGGACTCCTCGCTCGCCATCTTCTTAATCTTGTCAACTGTGCCCTCCGCGACTAGTCTCCCTTTATTGATTATCCCAACTCTTGTACAGAAACGCTCAACCATGTCAAGCAAATGACTCGATATAAGGGCTGTAGCGCCACTCGACACAAGCTTCTTGACTTCATGCTTGAAGAAATGCTGTGCCTCAGGATCCATTCCTGCCATGGGCTCATCCATCACCATTAGCTTTGGCCTGACAAGAAAGGCCGCGGTAACTAGCACTTTTTGTAGCATACCCCTCGATAGCTGGGATAGCATAGTATTCTCTTTCTCAGAAAGGTTAAATCCCTCGATGAGATGCTCGGCATAATCAATTATTTCCTCCCACTTAATATTCCTCAGCCCTGTTATGAAGCGGAGGAACTCCTTCACGGTGAGATTCCTAAAGACAACTGGGTTCTCGGGGACATAACTTGCCAACCTTAGTGCTTCGACCCTGTTCTTCATAACGCTCTTACCGTAGATTAGTACCCCTCCCTTATCAGGCTTTAGTAGCCCCATAGTTATCTTTAGAGTTGTTGATTTTCCGGCTCCATTGGGGCCGATAAGGCCATATATTTCTCCTTCTTTAATAGTCATGGATAAGCCTCTTAATGCCTTAACGCCTCCAGGATAAGTCTTGTGTAGGTCTGCAAGGACTAAGGCATACTTCAAATGTTCCCACCGTTTCTGAGCTTAGTGGAAACAGCACTACGTTCTTCTTTGAAGTATAGTAGTTGTTTTCTGATTTAAATGTTGTCTAATAGATACATGAATCAGATGAAATCGTTATTAGCTAATTTTTTCGCATATGAATAGATTATCGGATATATTATTTGGTCGAAATGATAGAAGAAAAACCTCTTCGATCATCTATTTTTCCCCAGGTAAGGATTTCAAGGTGCTGTGTCGAATGCATAAGCTATTCCTAGGACTAATCTTTTTCAGCGAAGACTGAAACGTATTAGGCAGCGTTACGTAACAGGGGATAACGTATATCCGGGAATATGTTTATTAGGATCTCGGCGTCATTGTAAGGGTGGGGACAAGAAAAGCAAGGGTTAACGTAATTCTTTGCGCATGTAGGGGCTCCATATAGGGTGGTTGTATCCTAGTTTCTCATAGTATTTCCTCACGCCTATCCCGCTGATAACGAGTATTCTCTGTGCATCAAATTCTTCGACAGCTATTCTTTCTGCCTCCATCATTAGCTTACGCCCTATGCCGCGATGCTGTATCTCACCCTTCATACCGAGCGGTGTCTCGGGCCCATATACGTGCAGTTCTCTTATGATCACGGTCCTTGAGTCTATCTCGGGCCTATGAGCGTAGGGGCTGGGTATTCTCATCCTGAGGATCCCTAGCACGATGTCTTGCCTGGTATCCTTCATTTCGAGGAAAACCTCTGTTCCATCACTGGCCTCGTATGTTATCCTGACGATCCCAGTGTATCTTGGATCGGGTCTTTTGCCATACTTGTATAGCTGGAGCCCCGCCTCCCTATACCTGATCTCTCGTATCTTGATGCCTTTCTCCTCGCATCTTTTCTCGACAAGCTCTCTCAGGTTAGCCTTCCGTGTCCCAGCCACCACCTCGTCAGCTGGTATGTCTCGTCTTATCCTCATCACTCTAACATATTCTGGGATGTACCTGTACATCTCCGATATGATCTCAACCGCCTCTTCGTCGCTGTAGGGCCTGTACTTCCCCCTCTTCCACATCTCATAGAGCTCGGTCCTTGGGACAACTTCTGTAGGATAAATTTTCAGCATGTCCGGCCTATAATCGGGATCCTCGAAGATCTCCCTGATCATTTCTATGTCCCTATCAGGATCACTGCCTGGGAGACCAAGCATGACATGGTAGACGATCTTGAAGCCGGCGTCACGGAGTATTCTCGTCGAGAGCCGCGTAGTCCTGGTTGTATGGCCTCTCCTGATCTTCTCAAGGATATCATCGTAGATGCTCTGGACACCTAGCTCCACACGGGTAGCCCCGAGATATAGTAGTCTGTCAGCATGGTCCCATAAGCCATAGTCGGGGCGAGTCTCGATTGTAAGGCCAACACATCTTTTTTGAGCGGTCTCATTACGTAGTTGCGAGTTCAAGAGACCCCACTTCCTCGGCGGCTCGGGATCTGGGTATCTGTTCATGGCCTCTAAAGCCATAGCGATAAACCATTCCTGGTAGCGTCGCGGTAAAGCAAGGAATGTGCCACCCATAACTATGAGCTCGATCTTCTGTGCGCTATGCCCAAACAACTCGTATTGGCGGAGACGCCACCAGACCTGCCTGTAAGGATGAAACCCAAATCTCCTGGCTCTCCTCAGGGCAGGCTCATTGCCAAAATAGCTCTTAGGCCCATTCCATCCGGGGCCGCCGGGACAATAGATACAGTTACCTGGACACGGTAGTGTATGAGTCATAACAGAGACCACAGATACCCCGCTGAGCATTCGTGATGGCTTCTTAATCCTTGTGATGCTAGAAGCTCTTGACGTCAATGTCATTCACCTGTTCGGCCTAATGAATGCGTCACTAGATGTTTTATCAGGGTAGAGGTTGTTTTGATGAATTATTTTCTTCTACTATTTACTATATGTAGCTTGTCGTGCACTGCTTGTACTATATATTCTATGTATTTACAATGTGCTAGGTAGTAACCTTGTGTCGTTAGTCGTTATATATTCATATTCATATCATCCGGCTTAATGGGCAAGGTGTCCACAGTTCATGGGGAAGAGCCGCAATGACGCGACGGACAGTATATGGTCTAGGGCTAGGGGTCGTCTTTCCTATCTCATCCCTTTAAGTGATCACCTTGTAGTTACAAGCTTAGATTAACATCTGTATCTAATGGATATGTGGTCTGTACGGCTTCCCGGAGACTCATATAGTCTATCAGCATGTCGGGGGAGACCTGTGGAGCCATTATGTCGTGTTCTACATACTCTAATGTGCTTGGCTTTGCAAAGTATACTCCATACGCTGTTATATATAGTCTGAGGACCTCCATGGGGTAATCAATATGTTTTAGCAATTCTATGCCCGGCTCAACAATGATCATAGATCCTGTGGAAAGGCTCTCTCCGTATTTTTCAGCGATTATCAGGGCAATTGTTTTCACAGCTCTTGTGATCAAATCTGGGTCTAGATCTAAAGCTTTGCATGGGGAAACAAGTCTAGCCATAGGAATTAATGCCTCATATATAGGGAGATTAATAAATAGTCCAAGCGGTATATAGCCCGCCCATAAATAGAGCACTGGTATTTTGACGGAGAAAGGCATGTATGGTGGGAGTACTCTAAGGAATAATAAATTATAGTTATCAAGATAATCAACATAGATCAGTCCGCCGATTCTCTTCGTCTTCTCGAGAAACTTTATGATGCAGTGATCATCATCCAGGCAAAGAGACTTTGCAGGCCATTCCAGTAATTCTCCTAACCTTTTAGAAGATTCTTTAACGAGTTCAAGCCAGCCAGGTAGGCCAGACAACATGTATTTCTGGACAGCCACGATACGCTCTTCCAGTTTCTCCTCCACACATTTGCCTAGCATGAGGAACGAGTAGACGGGTATCTCTTCGGGGACCTTAACATAGAAGATCCGGCGCTTCACATCATTAACCCGTATTTTACCGATCGGACGTGTCTCAATCCTGTCAACTCCATAGCGCATCTTCAACTTCTCTATAAAGGTCTCAAGGAGCTTATGGTCCGGACAAATATGCATGGCTTAACTCCACTCAAGTCCTTAGATACTGTTTTCACACGTTATTATGGCTTGATGATACGGTTGATTTCCTGTTGTTCAATCCGAGAGAATATTTTGGTGTACCAACATAAACATATATATGGTATACTTCCCGGTTCTGTAGGGAATCGTTAATGAGCCCTAGCCATAGAAGAATGATAGTCCTGATGGTTGTTGTAGCCCTAGTGGTTGCGGCTGTATTGGCCGGGCTTGAGCTTCGAGGTAGTGGCGGAGCAGGGCTCACGTTTAGGGTCATGGATTCACGGGAGGTGGTCTCTTTCTTAGAGAGTATAAGCATTAATAGGTCGTTGTCATGGATGCTGGATGAGCTGGTACACCCGAAAGGCTATATCAGGATCCTCGATTCTCCGCCCTACACGATGGTTTCTCCTAACCCGAAGCCTTTGACGGAGGGCATGTACGATGTTGAGCCCTACAACCTGACATTTTATCTCGAGGAGGTGGCAGGGGAGAAGCATGAGACATTGTATAGTGGGGTCTACAAGACAAGCTACGGTGCAGCAATCTACATAGAAATACTGGTTCGTAGGGGGGGATCAAGCGAGAGAGCACTTGCCATCATATACGCAGGAATAAACGACACGGCTGCATGGGATAAGCTGGTCGCCAGATACGTTGTTCTGTCTGGCCTGGGATATAAGACTGTGAGAGATGCGTTACTCCAAATATATAGTACATATAAGTACGGGGGC
>JALSQP010000059.1 GCA_026985375.1 Desulfurococcales archaeon
GAAAGTGTGATACATCTACAGGATCTATATCACACATGTTACCCATACTCACGATCGCCGATATCCCTATCTCCTCCATTATAGTCCAGCCCATGAGCGCGATGCCTAGAGCTCCGCTCTGAGTTATGAAGGCTATTGGGCCTGCTCTGAGGTCTTTGGGGCCAAATGTGGCGTTCAGGTTGGCTGGAGTATATGCTACACCAAATATGTTTGGCCCTAGCACTCTCATACCATATTTTCTCGCGATTTCAACGAGTTTCTTTTCTGCTTCACTGTTCCCTACTTCACTGAACCCCGAGGTTATCACCACCAGCACTTTCACTCCTTTCTTACCAGCCTCTTCAGCTACTTTTAGTACGACTGGCTCGGGAACAACGATTATTGCCATATCAATCTCGTCTGGTATCTCCGCTAGGGATTTGTAGGCCTTCAGCCCTAGGATCTGGTTAGCTTTGGGGTTTACCGGATATATCTTGCCTTTATAGCCGCAGTCTATGATGTTCTTGAGGATCGTGTAACCTATTTTGCCGGGATGTCTGCTGGCACCGACGACAGCTATGCTTCTTGGCTTGAAAAGAGCCTCGATATTTGGATCCACCATAAGCACCACCTTAAGCATGTATATACGCACGCGTTTTTCTACGTAGACTTCAATATACACTGATTCAGATATGTAGGTAATAAGGATTAATCTTTAAAATTTACAATGAAACACACAGGTATTCGCGAATATTCTTTAGGAACCCGATTATACTCTGATTAACACAGATATCGGCGATTTCACAGTAAGGATTATACGAGCTATCAACAACTATGAGTCGGGCATCTTTAATCTTCGGCACAACAATCATGGTGTTTATGGGGCTGAGATGAGGTAATACGCCCATAATTATTATTGTGTCCGAAGCCATTAAGTCCAGAAGTGCATCCCTGTATTTTTCATAGCTTAGACACGACCCTATAGTTAGAAGCTTTTCATCTTCATCGCCGTGTAAAAGACATAATACGTGTTCCCCCATGTAGCATTTTGTTAGACAATAAGGTGATACATCGATCAAATGATCTATAAGTCCACGATCATATAATGCCTTTATGATCTGCAACGTTCTCGTAACGTCTTCAACAATATCTTTACACTTATACTCCCAGTTGATATCTGCAGCGATGATTTTTTCCTTATTAATAGAATTATATCTGTATGGTTGGTAGTCGTGGTAAGGATGATATCCTAGCTCTTTATAGAAACCACTTCCAAGAACTGCTGTAGTCTCGTAGTTCCGCATAAGCCTAATGATCTCTGAATAATTATTCATTCCTCTCCCCTGACAAGAATTTCTGGAAACGCCGAGCTGAAAACGCATTGTCGCATACGAGCTTCAATACTTTTTCGTCAAGTATAGTGAAAGTATAGTTTATGTTTACTAGTTTTAATGAGCCTATTAAGAGGGGGATCTCAAAGATAAACGATAATCGTTCTATTTTACCGTTTTTCTCAAGTATTTTATGGAGTCTAGAAAGTATTTTGCTATAGGTTCCCATGACAGCCCTTGATGATTTTTGGACAACATATTTTGCTTTGCCATATAGTCCGAGATCAGGTTCTAGATATTCTTGATATTCTTCATAGAGAATATCGATATCGTTTGGAGTTGCATAGACCTTACCGAGATGCGTGTAAATATAGAGGATTTCTCCTCTTTCCATTAATTTTCTAAGAGCTTTAGCCACCGTGTCATGGGGCCATCCGATCGCTTCTGCAATCCATTCTAAAGGCATAGGGCGCCCTTCAAGAATTGAAAGTATCTTGTCACGTGTTGTCCTTCGCCATAACCTTTTTAGAACTTCTTCATCGACCGGTATGTCGATACCACTCTTCTTAGCAAATTCGAGAGAGTCAACAAGGCTATCCATGTCCGGTGTATCGGGGGTCACAATGTATGCTACGAACTTCAGTCCCTTTCTACCCGTTAATCTAAGAATACGGCCATGCCGTTGAATGAATCTTAAGGGGCTTGCAACATTGCTCCAAATAACTAGGAGGTCTGCCATCGGAAGATCAAGACCTTCCTCGCCAGCTGAAGTAGATATTATTACTTTTGCTTGCTCACTATGTGCTCTATGAAGTACCTTCTTTACATCCTCTTTCATTTTTACCTTGCCGTATATTGCAACTGCACCGTACTGCTTAGATAATATCTTCTCGAGATACTTCGCAATAACAACTCTATCAACAAATACTATAGCTTTATTGAAATCATGATCCCGCAGTATACGTAGCAGAGCATCAAGCTTATGTGCAGGCCTGATCCCAGGCTTATCAAGATATGGCCTTATAGGTGATAATATGAATGACAGACGTGTCTCTTTATCTATACTTTCCTTAAGGGCTAGTGCACCGTCTCTGACAAACCATCGTATGGCTAGATTAACTAGTCCCCGATCGCGGCCTGATAGATCTAACCTGATATCCTCTAGTCTCTCTAACAAGGATTTTTCTTCATGGTTTAGCTCGGATTCATAAATTTCTCCGATCCATGGTGGAACATATTTCTTTATTCTCTCATCGTTCCAGCTCCATCTCCTGATAGGACCTATATATCTGGTTATCTCTGGCTCTCGAGCACGAGGTATATGGGCGGAAAGCCCTAGTCTTCTATCAAATTTCATCTTCTTCATAAATTCTGCGTATGCATCCTTGCCTGTGGTATGGTGACACTCATCAACAACTACGACATTGTATCCGAGTGAGGCTATTATCTCATGGTCGCTCAAAGCTGTCTCAGGAGTTGTGACGGCTATCTTTGTACACATCCATAAGTCTTTTCTTTTATTCTTGGGATATTTACCATGGATTGGAAGCGCCTTTACGCCTAGGACTTTGTTTATGTAGGACGATACCTGTTCGACGAGGATTCTCGAAGGCTCTAAAAAAATTATCCTTCTAGCCTCACCTGTTTCCATGAGTTTCTTGGCCCAGAGAATAGCTATCAGGGTTTTACCCGAGCCTGTAGGCATAACTATGACTGCACCTTTACGTTTTAGAGCCCATTCGACTGCCTCTATCTGATAGTCTCTAGGCTTTATCTTAAGCCTCAATTCTATTGACCATAGAATAGTGTTGTTAGTTTGTGGTAAAAAATTAGAGATATTGTGCCGCACGTTTCATGATCTCCGCGTAGAGAGTGATCGTATCTTCATACTTTGTCTCTGGCGGGCCAGTATATATTATATGCATTCTCAACGTGAAGCCCCTCTCCTTGACTTCTTTGACCATGAACCGTGCTACGGCCTCTGCTAACGGGTCTAGGCTCGGGTATCCCTTGCCCAGCGGAACTCTCTTCTTCAGTAGTCTTCTGCCAAAGTATACACCGGTTACCTGGCTAAATCTCAGGCTTAGGAAACCATTGCTTAGGGTTAATCCTCTTCTCAGTACTCTCATCCAGAAATCAGCCGTTGCCTCCTTGTCCGCAGCTATAAAGTTTCCATGCTGATCTATCCTTGTCTCGTACATGAACACGTTCTCGAGCTGTAGGCTCGGTATTATTCTATCGCTCCCCACGGCCTCTAT
>JALSQP010000060.1 GCA_026985375.1 Desulfurococcales archaeon
AGAAACCCCTTTTAACACACTTGGATATATATGGTTGTATAATGGTTGATGTTAGCACGAAATCTTCATACATCATATTATTGCGCATACCAATGTATGGATGCACGTTACCAGGTTTTAGTGCGAGTGCCTCAAGGGCGAATGCAGCTGATAATAAAGAGCTTATCTTATCAAGTACCTTCAAAGCAGTATCGCCAGTTCAGGGTTCTCAAGCACTATGCTCTCGTCTCCAGCATTGTAGTACATCGATATACCAGCTATTAATCCTCCGAGTCTCCGTATTTCTCTGAGAAGAGCCCTGAACGATGGGTCTATATCATCGTTGGGCGTAAAAAACTTGGTTTCCGGAATACCTGCGATAAATAGTACACCAGCACCAATGCCTTTTTCAATTAGCATAATTATTTCTCTTAAGTGTCTTCTTCCACGCATCGTTGGAGCATCAGGATAGGAGGCGGTAAACCTGTCTTTGCGCTGAACAGCGCTTTTTATTTCCAAGAAAAACTCCTTGCCATTACAGGAGAGTTTGTAATCCAGCATGCTTTCCCCAATTCTAGGGTTACGTTGAAGGATCACACATTTTCTGAAAATAGGTATGAGTCCTCGCTCAACAGCATTTTCGAACGCCTTCATCTGCTCTCTTGTATCTATAAGCGCATACCTATGATCCATGATCCTGGGATCCTGTATGGCCATTAGCCCGTACTGTGTTTTACCCCCGTGTTTCTCAACACATCTGGCCAGAACTCCTTTTCTGATAAATTCTCGGAGTCTACCTGTATTATTGGTGTGTGCCAGGGCCTCTTGTCCATTTATCCATACCTTGACTACGAACCTGTTTAGTCTATCGATTATGATACACTCAACCGTTGGTAGAAAATATAGAGTTAGATGGTTCAAGACCACCAGCCGAATGCACGGGTTGAGGGAAAAAATTAGGCCTGTTTTAAGCCCCTCTCATACCCTGCCTCGAACGCCTTCTTGTTAAGCTCAACGGCCTTGCCTCTGAACACCTTCTCTATTGCTTGTAGGAAGTGTTTTTTCTCGAACAGCTTCTTCAGCCCCTCGTCAACCGCGTAGGCAAATCCTAACATCACCATATTCGCTGATATGACTGAACCTACTATATCCTCAGATATCTTATTAGCATCGATCATGAAAAGTTTTACCCCAGCTTCTTTTATCTTACTGACAACCTGCTCTAGGTCAGGGTAGTCGGCTAGAGGTGGTGGCCATAGAAACTTATTCATAGCTACCCTAGTGTTCTGACTGGCATAGACTATCCTGCGCGCTGTCTCCAATATTTCCATTCCTATTATTAAGTCCGCCGCACCTCTGGGAATAAGCGGTGACTCCCCCTCGCCAAGCCTTATCTGAACTATGAGGCTACCACCTCTCTGTGACAAGCCGTGTGTCTCAGCTATTGTTGCGTCTATACCCGCCAATATAGCCGCGTTTCCAACCACCCTTCCTAAGGTTAGGAGACCTTGTCCTCCAACACCGGTTACGAGTATATTGTATCTGGTCATCTGGTTTCACCCCTCTTATTTCCAGGCTTCTAGCCAGTTAGATGTGCCCTCCTTAAACACCTCAATTGCATTGAACGGACAGACCTGTGCACATAATCCGCATCCAACACATAGTTCTGTTAGGATCTTCGGTTTCTTAGCTCCTTTAGGCACTACTATGGCTGGACAGGCAAGTAGCTTGACACAGACCATACATCCTGTACACTTGTCCTCCACTATGTGGTAGACTGGCAGTCTGATCCCTTCTTTCCTCGCCTTGCGTACTGCCTGTAGTGCGCACTTCATCCTCGATACTATTGCTACCTGTTCTCCCTCCTTGTACTTCTTCAGGGCCTCGGCAACTATGTTTATTGATTCCTTCACGTTCATCGGGTTGATAACGTATGTCTTGTACCCCATGGTCTCCAATAGCTTCTCGATAGGCACTCTTACAGTTGACTCACCCATAGCGGTTAGTCCTGTGCCAGGGTGCGGCTGGTGACCTGTCATTGCTGTATACTGATTATCCAAGACGAGGATCACCGCGTGTCCCTTGTTGTAGATAATGTTGATGCTCGGCGGTAGCCCGGCATGATAGAATGTAGAGTCTCCTATGACTGCTATTACGGGCTCATCAACCATCTTGCTTAAACCATGCGCTACACCAATGCTTCCACCCATCTCGAGGCTAGTCATCTGGGTGTGGAATGGTGGCTCGTAACCGAGAGTATAGCATCCGATGTCACCGGTGAATATTGGGTCTTTTAGTCCGGCCCTGTTCGCCGCAGTCTTTACGATGTAGTAGGTGTTCCTATGTGGACAGCCAGCACACATTACCGGTGGTCTCGCAGGTATCGGTGGCTCTAGCTTTAATGGCTCTAATGGTTTCCATGGCATTATTGGTTCTTTTCCCTCAAATGACAGTATTGATCTTGCAACACTATCTAGGTCTAGTTCACCATTTATAGGCACAATGTCTTTCCCACGAATCTTTGTCGTGACACCGTTATCATAGGCTATCTTCTTTATCTGCATCTCGAGGACAGGATCTAGTTCTTCCACCACTAGGACTTTCTGCGCCTCTTTTAGAACCCTTAGGATAGGCTTGTACGGTAATGGCACGGGAAGGCTTACTTTGACAACAGTGTATTCATTCTTCTTCCCGAGGAGCTCGAGAGCCTCCAATACGTGGCTGTAGGTGATACCACCTGCTACTATTGCTTTCTTCATTCCCGGATTGATTATCTTTATGAAGGGATTCACTCCTTCCTCTTCGGCTACCTTCTTCCATATCTCCATCATCCTCTTCTTCTGTTTCCTCCCATGGGCTGGTACTAACACCCATC
The DNA here is from genome assembly GCA_026985375.1 of Desulfurococcales archaeon. Taxonomy (GTDB): domain Archaea; phylum Thermoproteota; class Thermoprotei_A; order Sulfolobales; family Desulfurococcaceae; genus JAADCY01. The sequence continues at coordinate 2,855 of JALSQP010000060.1, forward strand.
GCTCAATGTCTCTGTCGAATCTCCCCTTACACTTCTTCTCCACAGGGATGTCCTGCTCGAATGTTACGGGTTGCCTTGTATGGCTAATACGAGTAGTTGATCTGAATAGTACTGGGTGTTTGTATTTCTCGCTGAGCATATAAGCGGCTTTAATGAGCTTATAGGCATCCCTAGGGCTTGATGGCTCGACGACCGGTATGTGAGCGTGCATCCCATACCATCGGTTATCCTGCTCGTTCTGACTGCTATGCTGTCCGGGATCATCAGCTGACACTATTACGAAGCCAGCATTCACGCCGGCATAAGCACTGCTCATAAGGATATCGGCTGCCACGTTTACTCCAACATGTTTCATTGTCGTTAAGCTTCTGACGTAGCTCATAGCCGCCGCGTAGGCAGCCTCGAACGCTACCTTCTCGTTCGTGCTCCACTCAACATATATACCAGCATCCTTTGCCACAGAGGCTAGTGCCTCCATTATTTCGGTACTTGGTGTTCCGGGATATGCTGCGGCAAAGCATATACCTGCCTCAAGTGCTCCACGAGCTATTGCTTCGTTCCCCATAAGAAGGACTGTGTTGCCTTTAGGTGAAAGTAGGTCTTTGTGGGTAAAGGCCGATCACCCGGTCTCCATTCTATTATTTCGCTACGTTTATTCAATTCGTATCCCACACATATATTTCTACAAGGTTCCCAGTGGGATGGAACACC
>JALSQP010000061.1 GCA_026985375.1 Desulfurococcales archaeon
AGAGCCTTATCGCTCTCGTCGTCAAAACCAAGGTAAATCGTTACTTGTACCTTTATAGGCTCTATAATTATTTCTTCACTCATCCTGGTCCCCGGCTATAGAATCATTTCCGAGCTGGGATTTAAACCCAGAAAACTGGTATAACCGTGAGAATACCGTGTCCTAGGATTTATAAGGATGTGAAATAGGTGGGTTTCATACGTAAAACTTATTATATCTTTTCCTTCTTGACAGGATGGATTGCGTCTTTTGGTGCAGCTTTAAATACTTCAAGATAAGGGCGTAGAACCTTGGGTATTACAACGACTCCATCAGGCTCCTGATAGTTCTCAAGGATAGATGTTATAGTTCTCGTGCTAGCGATAGCCGTTGAGTTCAGTGTATGGAGATATTCCTTGATCATACCTTTTCTCCGTACAAGCCTAATTCCCAGTCTGAAGGCTTGCCAGTCAGTACAGTTACTACAACTGACCATTTCTCTAAATCTTCCCTGTGCGGGCATCCATGTCTCTAGGTCGTATTTCTTGGCTGCTGGCGCTCCCAGGTCGCCGCTTGCAATGTTCACAATACGATAGGGGAGGCCTAGACCTTGGAATAATGTCTCGGCATTAGCAATCAGTTCCTCCATAATGTCCCAGCTCTCCTCGGGCTTAGCATATACGAATTGTTCAACCTTATGGAATTGGTGTACACGAAATATGCCTTTCAGGTCCCTGTTTCCTGCGCCCGCCTCTTTTCTGAAGCATGGACTTATACCAGCATATTTGAGGGGTAGCATCTCCTCGGGGATGTCTTCTCCTGCGTGAAGCGCTGCTAGAGGATGCTCTGCTGTTGCTATCAGGTATAAGTCTTCTCCCTCGATCTTGTATATGGCATCCTTGAAGGTGTCCATATCAATGACGCCCATCATTATGTTATATCTAAGCATGTAGGGTGGTAGAACGAGTGCAAACCCCTTGCTCGTCAAGTAGTTTACAGCATAGGCCAGGAGAGCCATATCAAGGAACGCAATATCTTTGAAGAGATAATAGAACCTGCTGCCTGCTACTTGTCCGGCTTTGAACGTGTCTCCGAGGCGTAGCACTTTTTCCAGCATATCCGCGTGTCCAATAGGCTTCCAATCAATTACTTGATAATCTATCTTAAATCCGTATTTCTCGGTCTGTTCTTTGAACTGATCGATGTATCCTTCCCATACCTTGGGCTTGCCCCAGAACCTTATCGGTACATTATAAGTATCATCAGGACCTATAGGTACTGATTCATGGAGAATATTCGGTAGTTTGAATAAGAGTTTGAGCCTTCTCTCTTCTAGCTCTTTGAGCTCCTTCTCTAATTCCTCGAGCTCTGCTTTCAGCTCCCTAACTTCTTTTATCTTCTCCTCTCTTTCTGGGTCCTTAAGCCGCGCTATCTCTCGGCTCAATACGTTATGTCTATGTCTTACATCCTGGATCTTAGTCAATAGCTGGCGCCACTTAAGGTCGGTCTCGTAGGCTTCATCAACTATTTTAGGATCCATGAACCTCTTCTTAACATATTCTCTAAGCTTCTCGGGATCATTACGTAATAGCTCGAGTATACTCCATGGCATATGTATTCACACCTGCAAAGAAAAGATGCTTCCCTTTATGAAAAATCTTTTTCTATCGATAGGCCATAATATCTGGTATTATTTTTGGCCATAGGCCTTCCTATACTCTTCGACTATATCATAACCGAACCTCTCTTTAAAGATTCTTCGTCCCTTCTCAGTCATGCGCTCAGGGCTCCAGGGAGGATCATAGACAAGTTCTATCTCTGCATTAATTCCAAGTTTTTTCTTCAGTTCCTCAGCAACCATCATTGGCAAAATATTTGCGAGGGGACAGAACGGAGTTGTTAGCCCCATTTGTATTTTCGCATGTTTATCATCGATGATCATAATATCGTAGATTAGCCCTAGATTCCACAGGTCTATGCCTATCTCGGGATCAGTTATTGTTTCGAGAATCGATATGATCTTTTTCTTCAATTCTCCGTGAATCTGGTTTTCAGGCATATTCTTTTCACCGCTGAGAAAACATAATGCGGGGGACAAGTCCCCCCAAGTCATCCGATACCCCAACTGCGGGGGCGTCGAACTTGGGGGGCGGCGCGCATGTTAAAAGGATTATTTATCCGCCTTTTTTACTCTTACTTGAAGAAGTTTAGGATTTACCGAACAATTTGCTTCTAATGAAATTTATGTAGCTCTTGGAGGCGGGCACATTTGTTGCTTTAACGGCTATGGTATACAAGATCTTGACTTCTTCTTCAGTAGCATAATCCAACGGTATGCCTTTTCTTCCATGGTTTTCCCATCTAGCATAGAGGCTATCCAGTATTTCTTGTACCGTCGGGTTAGAATAGAATGCTATTTTCCTCCCATCTTCACTACTATCATCAACCATTTCGATGATCTTTTTCTTCATAGACTCTATATCCACTATAATCATTCCTCCAATGTCTCCTCGAATCTAATTCTACCTATTCCACCTTGTTTAATCTTTTCCAAAGCCCATCCGAACCTCTCAAGTAATATTAATATTGCTGACTGCGGCGGTATAACTCCTAGCTCCGTTATTATAGCATCGATATACTCTGGTGGAGTAATATCAAATGATGGATTGAGGACTCGAACATTTGGATGTGATGCAATCCAGTCAGCCGGCACTATCTCGGTAGGATCCCTGAACTCTATTGGTACGAGTTCGCCGATAACAGTTGCTGGACTGAACTTATAGGTTTCCGCTGCTACAAATACTCTGACTCTTGCCTCATGAGCTGCAAGCGCTACTTGACTGGTCCCTATTTTGTTGACAACTGCACCATTACTTGTAACAGTGTCGGCTCCAACCACTACTTGATCGACCTCGTGCATTATGTATCTTACAGCACTATCAGGTATTTGAGTCACTGGTACTCCCTCTCTCGTCAGATGCCTGAATGTTATCCTCCCCTGGAAGAAAGGCCTTGTCTCCGTGCTATAGACGTGTCTTATCTTCCCCATCCTGTAGGCTTCAACTATAACAGATACTGCGGCGGTACTGTGGCAATGAGTAAGTACAACAGCATCGTCCTTGATTCTCTTTGCCCCTATTATGCCGATCTTCTTAACTGCCTCGAGGCTCTCCGCTATAAATGTGTCTGCAGCGTGTATAACGGCATCGCGTAGCTCAGCAACGTTTCCTTCTGCCTTCTCGAGGTGATACATGACATAATATACTGCATTCGGAAGGCTAACCGCTGTAGGCCTCGTTGATACGAGCAGGTCTGCTACTCGTGCCATGAATCTACGGAACTCATACGAGTCATTTACTCCATCGTATTTCTGCGCGGCTATTTTCAATGCTTTAGCGGCAGCTCTAGCAATACGCCCTGCACCTCTTATACGCATAGTCTTTATGTCTTCCGCTATCTTGAATACCTCTTCTGGAATTTTCATGTACATCACCACATGTACTTCTTTTCGAGAGACTCGATTATCTCGTCTACACGAAGTATTCTCGGTGGGAAACTACCATAGATCTGCTTAAGAATTACAGGGACAGCTTGTGGAGCGAATAAGCCTACATCAGTCGCTATCCCATCAATATACTGGGGAGGTGTAACGTCATAAATCGGTGCTCTTGCGCGATAGTTTTCTGGAAGCATGGCACGGATATCAGGGCTCATCAATAGGGTCCAATCACCCTCGGGAAGCTTCAATAGCTCACCATATATTGTCTCGGGGCTAAACTTGTATAGTGGCGCGATAACGTATACTCTTACCCTAGCCTCATTCGATGCCAGACTCAATAAGCTACTGCCAACTTTTCCGACAACAGCCCCATTCACCGCTACGGCTTCAGCACTTATGAACGCCTTTGTACAGTTCTTCACGAGGAAGCGTGCTGCAGAGTCTACGATAAGATATATCTCGAAGCCGAGCTTGTCCAGGTAATCCGCAAGATCTATTCCTTCCATACCTGGCCTAGACTCCATAACATAGACCTTTACTTTTTTCCCTGTATCGGCAAGTATTTTGAAGAACCTTCTCAGGCAAACACCGCGGCTCAACGTTATTATGGTGTCATCACGCAATACTCTATGAGATGCTACTCTTGCAGCTTCCCAGCACGAATCATCTATCTTCTTTCTCAGACCTTCGATGAAGGATATGAAAGAATCTTTGTCATAGTCTTTTTCTATAAGATATTTCCCTATTTCTCGCATAATGTTCCAAGCACCGGCATTCACAGGCCTACGTTCTTTCAGCTCGTCGACTATGCCCTTATAAGCCTCGATAACATCCTCTGGTTCACCTTTTTCGGCTACAGCTTTGAACCTCTCAAGAATTAGAAACATGTACTCTGTACCAGACTCTCTTCTTGAATACCCGTTCTTAATTAGTTCTTCCATCAAAAACGCTCCCCTTAAGCATAGGCTAACTCTCAATTCTTAATATAAATTCTGCTAGTTCACTGACCACTTTCCGAGCCTCATTTCCAGGGCCTAACGGTAGATCATAGATTGCCATGGGGGTACCTAGGATATCTAGTATTTTTATCGTAGTAAGAAGCGTGGGTGAGGAGGTATAGGCCGTCAGTAGTACTGACTTCTTGTATCTCTCACCATCATATACAGCTACTTTCGATGGCGCTACAACTAGCACTATTTTCGAGTCCAGCGAGCCCGGGGTCGGTGCTGCAGAGTCATTATAACTCTCAACCAATACTAAATCGAACATCCTGGATATAAGGCTCATAATAGAATCAATGGACTCATAGATCTTTCTAGAGCCAAGTATTTTTTCGAGATAATCGGTATTTGCCTCGACGACTATCGTGTTGGGTTTTTCCCTGAACGCATCGAGGAGCCCGTCTACTGTCTTCTTCAAATATGTGTTGATTCTCTCATATGTATCTCTACAGAAAACATATGTTGATGCCCTTTCAAGCAAATGTCTATCGTTCATTCTCCAAACATTAGTAATTCTCGCAATAACAGCGGAGCCGATAGGATTACTCATTCTCGATACATATGTAGTGCTACGGAATCCGGGCGAAAATGGGTCAAGAGGCATAGTTAGAATATCAAGAGGAGAAATAGCATCGACTATATCAAGTAACCCCAGTCTCTCAGCCATAATATATGCGTCATGGCCTACGAGGACGCCGAGCTCCAAAGAATGGATCACTGTGTCATATTGGTACCAACCACTATGGCCCCCTATAGGCTTGAAATAACCTATCCTAAACCCTCTATTCTTCAATTCCTCACCTAACATAAGGGCGATGGTTGTTTTGCCTGAGTCATATGGTAGTAGTCCCGTAATAAGGATCTTCACCATGATCACCATGTAGCGATTGAGAGATAAGCATCAATATAGCGGATCTTGGAAGGGATAGGTAATCATATATTCCCTATCCAATATACAAGCCTATATTGACATCGGATATTAATGTTACAGTTGGGTGGACAATGATGAAAAAACTCATAACAGTACTTGCATTATTGATAATCTTCTCATCATTTGCGGCACCGATGATTAATGCTCAATATGTTGTGGTCTCGTCGTCTCGAATAGTGTTCATATACGCGCCATGTTTCGATCCCGAACAAAACCTGACAGGGACGTTGAAAGAGCTGGTAAACAGTTCATCAATATATATCGTTGTGTCTCAGCCTCCATATACGCCATTATATGGATTATTAAGTCTTGTCAACGGCTCTTGGAGCCTTGATAAAGGAGTACCAGGGAATGTAACACTAATACTAGACAATGGTAGCAGAATATATCCGTACAAGATCATAGACCAGAAGCACCTACAGGCGAGGTTGGGAAAAGAATCAATGCTTATAGCGGTACAGGGCATAAATCCGGAGTACTTCAATTATAGTTCAAACCCCTACTACAACATAACAAAGCAACATATTCCGCCGCAGAGCATAGTAGTTCCGATCAACGGGACCAGTGAATGGAAACTGCTCGATACCTCGATAAGCGTCTACAAGATAACCGGTGGATATCGCCTAGTCATAAAAGGATACGTGAATATCCTCGTCAGCAACGAAACTTTCACTACACCAATAGTTAAACTTAACATTACAAAAGCAACAGCACAAGTAGCGTCAGGCGTCTATTGGCTAAAATTCCACCTAGTACCGGAAAACAATGAAGTCCTTGTTATAACACTGGGAACCAGAGAGCCAAGAACATGGATGGGTAAGAATTACGGTGAATTCCACAATCCTGTGACTCCATGGCTTCCTCCAGGTTTTGCAAAAACAATAGGGTTCAACGCGACAAAGTGGGCATTAAAAGAAGTGGCATCATTCTATATCTCATTGGCGGGATTCATGTATTCGTATACAAAGTCGAGATTCATAACGATCAACTACCCTGTTATCTACAATGCATATCTAGTCGCTAAAGCATTAGGCCTTGATGAAAAGCAGACCAATGAGCTCCTACAAATAGCACTAGATGGACTAAACAAAATATTGGACACCACTAGGAACAAATTAGGAGCAGATACATCAATCTTAATATACTCATCCTTCAACAAACTTCCTAAGCCGCAGGAAATAAAGGGTACAATAGAGGTCGTGCCTGGACTTTACAAGGTAAGCGGAGCAATTGATGTTAGCGCATTATCTGAAGGATCACAAATAATCAGTATAAATGGTGAAAAATATCTGGTTGTGCCCTACAATGATCTAAGAGGATACCTAGTAGTTAAATCACCCTACTCCAAGACGGGAATACAAGGTACGATGTCCACAGGCGCTGTAATAGGACTATTTGGCGCACTGGCAAACGATTACGGAATAGCGATATCGAAACTACTAAACGAGGTCGTCAGCCTCCAGAACAAGGTCTCCGACTTAACTGCGGACAACATTAAGCTTAAGGACGAGAACTCTCAGCTCAATCGGACGGTTGAGAATCTAAAGGCTGAGCTCGGCAAATATAAGGCCGTAAATGCAAATCTTACCAGCAAGATCCTAGACCTAGAGGATCAAATAAAGAAGCTAAAATACAACATTGACAGCGCGACTCTTTATGCAATAGCTGGCGTAGTCGGCATAGCTATTCTCGTGCTAATACTTTACTACGTTGTCGGTAAGAGTGTCAAGAAGAGGTAAAACAGAAGATAATTGTTATTTTATTTCAATTACAGGTATTTTATCAACAGTTCTAATGCACCAGAGTAGATAAGCCAGGACAATAATAAGATAAACGCTATTATGAAACCCATAGCTGTTGAGGCAAGACTGTCCGACCTAAAAATCCTCAGCCCATAGACCCTGTTGCTGAAAGGCCAGATTATGTAGACACCTCTCTTGGTAAGGCTATCACAACAAATATGTAAAAGCCAACCAGCTACAAATGAGAGTGTCAAAGACCATACATTATTACGGAGTAAATTGAGTGGAAAAAGATTCAACAATAAGTAGAGGCCTATCCCCCCTATAAGTACGGAGAACAAATTATGTAATGATTTTCTATGTCCAAACCTTAGATCGAAATCTGGTATATAACCGCCTATACCTCCCATGATTAGACACAATGGGATCAAATAAAGCTTAGAAGCGAAAAACAGGCCGGAGATAGCACCTATTATAACATGTATTGATCTATGCATGATATTCTCCCATTCAATAATGGTCAGCAGAGGACCACATCTTCATCTATCAGTTCGATCCCGGGGTATCTCCTCATCCCTATCCATAATATCCGGTGTATCAGGCTATAAAGTAGCTCTTCCCCTTCAAATAAAAATTAGTCGGGATATACCTCTCAGGGAATCCCTTCTTTTCTTTACCGAACCTTTCGAGTGGTTTCATAAGATGCTTGAATGCCCTTGGCGGAGGCTCATACCATCCAGGAGATATTTTTCGCTCAAGGTAAACTATCTCCTTATATAGATCTCTTGCTCTTAAGCCGCATTTCGGACACTTAAATCCTTTATTCTTCCCTGCGCTTTTAAGTCTGGAACCGCAACGGGGACACAGCGGATTCAACAACTTTACATTAGGAGCAAGAGCTATTACATGGAGTTTTTCAAGATTTATGGTAGGTCCATGTCGTCTGCTCATCGGCCGTACGACACCCATAACCTCTATAGTATCGCCTGGCAGAAGCTCCTCCACTATGTTCCTGAAATGACCGGTTGGTTCGTACGCGGCCACATCAATTACATAGACACCATCTGTAACACTAAATATTACGTGTCCTCCGGTAATTCTCTTAGGCTTAGAATGAACTCTTACCTTAATTCTAACAGATCTGTAGATATAGGCTTCTCTCAAATTATTAATCCTCAATAAATGTGCATCCGTGTGTTGGTTGGTCCGAAAAATTAATGCACCTTCTACAGGCTCCTCTATGTCTAGCATTCCAAAAGCCTCAAGTACATCCTCGGGTTCTTCGCCTCTTATCCCGAGCAGTACCGGGTCTGGGCCATGTGGTAGGATTAAGGTCTTATTTGTCTCCCAGTCATAGTTCAGAAATGTTCTTCCACGCGTGACCATTGCCATCTTCTTCACTGATTCAGATGGGACTTTTCTCGGTTTTCCGTAATTCTCCTCGGATCTATACGCTATTAATTCGTAGGTATAATCAGTCCTAGTCATTCGATACCCTATCCCCGCAAGGCTGCCGATAAGGCCTCTGCGTCCTCCAGTTATCCTTCTATAGATTATCTTATCGCCAAGCTTACCGACGATGCGGTCTAGTAATGTCAAGGATACAATATCCGATAATGCTTTACGAGAAAACCATTCGAGAAGAGCGTTGATCTCACCCTTATATAGGACTATGCCTGGCTGGCTCTCTGGGTGTCTGTACTCAGATACATACTCTTCAGCATATGCGAGGGCTTCCTCAAGCAAGTCTTCTGGATCACGGCTCGTATCTAGTCTGAGGACAAGTGCTCCATTACCTCTAGTCTTCCATGGTACGCCGGGATTCAACCTTATGAGGTTTGGATAATCAATAAGCTTTACTTTCGGGTCATGCAACCATTTCCCGAGTAGCCTGTATATAAAATGGGTTGTGCATCCACCACGGGGCGAGTCTATATCGTCGACGCCTAAATGTATGATCACATGTATCACTCCTTGGCCAATAGACATTTAGCTCCAGCAACGATTATTGGTAGGAATACGGTGGCGTCACCATATACTACGACCTGTTTTCCGGATGGTTTTATCTTGTTCCAACTAATTGCTTCGCGGGGTTGGGCACCGCTGAGACTTCCATCATATTCTACAGCAGTAGTAATATATACCGCATAGTCGAGCCCGTCCTTGAACTGTGCCCACCATATCGTGTGATGCTTGCTTATACCTCCACCGATTATCAGACCTCCTAACTTCTTGGACTCGAATATAATGTCCAGTATCTTCCTCTCATCGCTTAGCAGATCTAGTTTTAATCCCGTGAAAGGCTGGTTAAAGGCAAGCTGTGAACCAAACGCGCCATCCACAATACCGGGCACGAAGACAGGGATCTTTTTAGCGGCTGCGGCAGCCAATATGCTGTAAGGATCCTTTATCCTTTTACCGGCTTCGTAAAGTAATTCACTCGGACTCCACTCCTTCTTGTCCTTAAGTATTTCGTCAAGGAAATTCTTCACGAACTTTTCGATTGGTAAGCCATAATTTTCCATTGGTATGAACACGTTTCCAAGCCTATGTATTTCTAAGACCCGAAGCATAGAGTCATCTGTCAGCCAGTCTCCTTTGTAGTACTTATAGCCTAATCCCCTAGCTATATCGTGGTCGATTGTGCCACAAGTTGTTATAATAGCGTCCGCGAATCCCTCCCTGACAAGCTGGGCTAGTACTCCCCTAAGCCCTGTCGAGACTAGATTGCCTGTGAACGCTAGGATCCTAGTAGCCTCCTTGTCTCTCCACATGTCTGCCAGTATTTTTGCTGCGACATAAACATGTCCAGCCATGAACCCATGTGATTTACCAAATGCTTCGACTAGTTCACAGACACTTATATCTTCTCTAATGAAGTAGTCCTCAACAGGTTCTTTCAATAATAATTTTCTTGCGTCCTTCAAAATAGGTGTATCATCCACATCCGGCACGATGATATCACCATTACGGGTTATAAGGAGATTATGCAACTATAACTGTTTTTCATAAAATCAGTAACTATGCTATGGAGTGTATTTCTTGACTTTTACGGGTTGTACACCGAGATAGTCGATAACCATGTATATGTCCTTCAGGAAATTATTGAGCTCATATATGCTCATTATTACAACATCATCATATGCTCTGATCTTGGGCTCAGTGAGTGTAATGACTAGCGGAATTATTGTTTTGGTATACTTGAAAAACTTCCATTTGCTGATCGCCCACGTGATATGCTCAGAGAGTCTGATGGCTCTCGCCTTATGTTTGCTCGCAATTTCCTTGAGAGCCGATGGGGAGACTCCTCTTGTCCAGTGCTTACAGTCAATAATGATGCATCGCCTCGCACCCACATCAATTCCCACTACATCTATCTCTAGCCTCACGGGCCTAGTTAGCCGGAAATTATTCCTAGCAATGTAGCCGTGGCCCGTCAGTATCTCTTTCGAGAATAGCTCGAAGTCATGCCAGTCAAGATAAGGAGCTATATGTTTGTAATAAACGCCTCTTCTTATTCCATAGATTGCCGCGTCTAGGGGTGCCTCAACGACAACTCTATCATTATCGTCTATGATTCTGATCCCGGGTATAGATGAGCATAGTTCTAAGACCGTCTCGCGGGAAATACCAGTTATCCTGCTAAGCTCATTGATGCTTATCTCTCTGTGTTTGAGCAGTGTTTCTAGGAGGCTGGATAGTAGAAACATTAAGGGTACACCATGCATGATATTCTTGTTTTTATACGCACTATAATGGTTGTATTGTCATGAAAAACTATTAGATTTACATGTTAGAGTATTATATTGTGATATTAGCGATTATTTGGTGGTATATATGGCGAGAATAGTCTATCCAGAAGCAAAATACATCAAGAGCATTATAGATGTCCTCGCAAAACTAGCTGATGAAGTAGCCTTCCAGCTAACACCCGATGGCTTAAGAGTCAAGGCTTTAGACCCGGCGAGAGTTGCCCTTATGGATATTGATTTGCCGTCAACAGCTTTCCTCGAATACGACGTCCCCGAGGAGATCGTTGCGGGTATATCAACCGCTAATTTAGCCAAATTGTTGAAGAAGATAAAGAAAGGAGATAAGTTTGTCATGGAGGTAACAGAAGACACTATTACGATGACTGTGGAGTCTATATCGCGGAGGAAATACCGGTTCAGAAACATGGAGGCGCCGGTACCCGATATCCCCGAGGCAAAACTAGAATTCAATGTCGAGGCCCAGCTCCTCGTCGATGTCATTAAACACGCAATCAAGGACGCAGAGGCTGTTGGCGACACATTAGAAATAGAGGCTCCTAATGAAGACACTCTCTACCTAAGAGGCGTGGGTACTACGACAACTGAGACAAAACTGACCCGCGATATGGCGGCACTAATAGATCTCGCTGTGAAAGAGCCGAGCAAATCGGCGTATCAGCTAGAATATCTCAAACACGTGGTTAACTTGACAAGAATAGCAGAAATTGTCGTGCTGAGATTCTCTAGTGATATGCCTCTCGAAATGGAGTTCAGTCTCGCTGAGGGTAGGGTTAAGTACCTGTTAGCGCCCAAGGCAATCTAGCTGGTATATAACGCGGGGGCTTTTAATAACAACTTATCTGGTGTTTCACCAATTTGATGCCCTCTAGAGAAACTGATTATGCATCGCATATTATTTTCCGGATTAGTCACCTAGCTAAAGAAATAAAGGAATATGGAGGGCGCTTTGTAGTTCTTAATGATATTGCGACAGCACTTTACGGATTGGTTAAACCTGTATCAGAGATACGGATACTTGTTGATGGCATAGAAGATGAGAGACTAACGGATATTTTTGTTAATGGGCTTGGAATGGCTGGTTACAAAGATGATATATTGAGAAGCTTAAAGATAATCAACAAAGCTGTTCTTAATCCATTATTCATTCCGATAACCATTGTAGAAAAGCCGAGAAAACCTGTAGATAGAGTGATTCTTGAAGAACCTATAGAGTTTGCTGATAATGAGATAGAGATGAATCTTCCTCGAATAGAATATCTGATAGCTAAGCTCCTGGGCATTGGAGAATACCCATATATTGTTGATGCGACCGCTCTCCTGCTCGCCTATATTGACGTGATAAATACAGATATCCTCATGAACTACACAGATCTATCTCCTCTCATGGACTTATTACGTAATATTAGAGAATTTACCAGTATTTTCCCAGAGCTTAATAAGCATCGTGATAAAATAAGTGATCTAATGGAAAAAATAAAAAGACTCCTACAAAACCATTTCTAGATGAAAAATTGATCATGGTGATGCCTATGCCCCAGGAGAGCATATTTGCTCAGCTAAAACCACTCTCACCAGGACAAAGGGAGATAGTTGAAGCTTTCAAGAATGAGAACTATGAAATAATAGGTATATTTGGGCCGACAGGGTCAGGTAAGAGCTTGTTTAGTGTACTCTATAGTATAGATGCTGTTCTCCGTGGTGAATACCATAGGTTCATACTATCACGTCCCATAGTCGATGTTGTCACGGGGAAGGAGTTAACGGCAGCGGATATAGGTGAACTATACTATGATATTGCTATTAGTTACCTCAAAGACATTCTGCACGGATTCGTGGACTGGGGTATAGTCAAGAACATGCTCGAGACGGGAAAGATCATTGTTGCAGATACTCATTATCTGAGGGGAAGGACATTTGATAATGCAATAATATTTCTAGACGACGCACAGAGCATACCCCCTGAAAGCGCTGTCGAGATAATGATGAGAATAGGCAGAAACAGCAGATTCATCACTGCTGGCGATCCCGTATTCCAGAAGACTAGTAGCCGAGACGGTGCAAGTCTGCTCAGAGAAATCCTGTTGAGCGAAGACACTGCCAAAGTCATTGATTTGGGGCTGAAAGACATAGTGAGGCCGGGAGCACGCCGTGGCATAAGGTTACTCCTAGAGATCAGAATGAGAAGGCGTGAGCTAACGGAGGTAGAAAAACAAATCATGGACTCTGCTAGGATTCATGCGCCTGATGCTGATGTTATAACTGTTGCAGAATTCGTCGATGAGAAGAGAAAATTCAGTATAGAATCGGAGAACGCGCCAGACGCCATAATAGTTGTTAAGGAAGGGCATCTAGGACGAATAATTGGTAAGGGAGGAGAGAGAATAGAGGCTATAGAAGCAGATACTGGGCTTAAGATAAGAGCAGTGGAACTATCCCTAGATTTCAAGCCACTAATAAGAGCACTACACCCAGTAGGGTGGATACACAGGCACATCATAGACGTTGACTTTGCAGGTCCGAATCTAGCAGTTAAAGTAGAGTCCGAGGGATTCGGAGCATTTGTCGGACAGAGAGGTTTCTACGTGAAATACCTCGATGCCGTAATGAATAAGATACTCGGTGTAGGTGTGAAAGCTATAGAAGTAGAAACTGGTGGAAGGCAGAGGAGGAAGAAGTAATTATTTTTCAATAAACACATCGACAACAATCTGGTAAGCCCTGGGCTTTACCGTCCTAACTTTCCTGATAATTCCAAAACTGTATTTCTCTACAAGCCCACTGAGAGCACCTGCAACCATGTTCTTCGCA
>JALSQP010000062.1 GCA_026985375.1 Desulfurococcales archaeon
ACTTTCAAAGCACCTTGGCCAGCCTTGATATAAAGTCCATGTTACCTGTAGATAAATATCCGGTTTATACTGTTTCTATTATACTGTGGCGGAATGGTGGCTTGTTAATGGACGTGGATAAGCTCGTGGATTATGGTCTTCCAAACGCTGTTGTCGAGGTATTGAAGAAACGAGGTATCAGAAGCCTGAATCCCGTGCAGACAGAAGCTGTTAAAAAAGGATTATTGTCTGGTAAGAACTTGGTCGTAGCATCACCCACCGCCAGCGGTAAAACGCTTATAGGCGAACTAGCACTTGTTAAGGCCACTCTTAAGGATGGTATGGGTCTTTATCTTGTCCCATTAAGAGCTCTTGCATCGGAGAAGTATGATGAGTTCAAGAACTGGCAGGAACTAGGTCTCAGAATAGGGATCTCTACTGGTGACTATGAATCTTCGGGCGAGTATCTAGCCCGATATAATATTGTTGCAGCTACTTATGAGAGGTTTGACAGCTTGTTACGGCTTAGACCGCGATGGCTCAACAGGATTAGGACTATTGTTATTGATGAGCTACATATGATCGGTGATCCCGAAAGAGGCCCCGTCCTAGAAATGATTATTGCAAGACTGAGGAATACAGGTGTCCAGGTAGTTGGGTTATCCGCGACGATCAGTAATGCAGATGTATTGGCCGAATGGCTAGAAGGAGAATTGGTAAGGAGTGATTGGAGACCAGTAAAACTAGTTGAGGGAGCCTTCGATAGAAGGCGTCACACAATAGTGTTCGTTGATGGTAGGAAAGAGAAGGTAGTGCATCGCCTGGGCTCTTCTGCTCTCTCGATCGCGCTATATAGCATTGAGCGCGGAATACAGGTACTAGTATTTGTAAATAATAGAAGGAAAGCAGAAGAATGGGCTTTCAGGCTTTCTGAGCACATGAACATATTAGGGCACCTAATCGATAAGAATAGGCTTGAAGAACTACTTTCAAAGCTCAGCGAGTCACCAAGCAAGAAAGAACGGGAAATGCTCGAGAAACTACTCAGGAAAGGCGTTGCCTATCACCATGCAGGATTAACAAGTATTGCGAGGAAAGTAGTCGAAGAAGCATTTAGAGAAAGAATAGTCAAGGCCGTCTTCGCGACACCTACGCTCGCTGCGGGTGTTAACCTGCCTGCACGCAGGGTGCTTGTTTCGATCAAAAGATATGATCCATATAGGAGGAGAATGATTGGAATACCTGTTTTCGAGTACAAGCAAATGGCTGGCAGAGCTGGTAGGCCTATGTATGATGATATAGGTGAGGCGATCATCTATGATGCGACCAGCATCTCAGAAGCAGCCAAATATATCAGGGGAGAACCCGAGCCCGTAGTTAGTAGGTTAAATAATGAGAGAAGCCTAAGAATACACACGCTCTCACTGATCGCTACAGGCCAAGCACAGAGCATAAAGGAGCTCATCAAAGTATACAAGGAGACACTATTCTTCAAACAATATGGTAGTACAAGGTATCTCGAAAGCCTACTGGATAATATAGTCGATGAGCTTATCGGCTGGGACATGGTGAGATATAGCTCGGGAATATTGGAGCCTACAAGGATCGGTGTGTTAACGGCTATAACATATCTCGATCCGTTATCGGTACATAGGTATCTCTCACTCTTGAAACATGGGGCAGGTGCTTTTTATCTATTACACCTCATAGCATACACACCGGACTATTTGCGGAGCAAACCATACATCAATTATAAAGTAGTAGATTATCTGGAGCCTGAAGCCTGGGATCTCGCTGAAGAAGGCGTAATACCAGAGCCTCCTCAGGACGAGTTCGACTATCAGTTATGGCTACAAGCCTTTGTGCAAGCAAAAATGCTTCATGACTGGATAAACGAGGTGCCGGAAGACACTATGGTCTCAAAATACGGTGTGGGGCCAGGCGACATATACTCGGCCAGAGACACGGCTGCATGGATTGCTTCAGGGCTTTCGAGGATCGAGCGCCAAAGAAACCCTGGCATCGCGGATAAGCTTGAGAGACTAAGTATGAGGCTAGAATATGGGGTTAAAGAGGATGCATTAGAGCTCGTAAAGATAGAAGGTATAGGCAGAGTAAGAGCACGCATACTCCTCAGCCACGGTATAAGAAGTATAAGAGATCTAGCGAAGATGACTGTAGAGGAACTATCCAAGCTTCCCACCTTCGGCCCCAAGATCTCTGAAAACGTTATACGAGAGGCAAAAGCCAGGGTAGAGGTATATGATTAGTTTTTATATACTTATCACGATGAATAAGATGTTAATGCAAAGGTGAACATTTATGTCATCTACATGGGATATGCTGGTAAATGCTTTCACGAACATGGTCATCGAGATCATTAACTATTTACCGAAGATAATCGCGGCCATAATAATCATACTCATAGGATACATGATCGGTTACCTTGTCAAAAAAGGGACTAAAGCCCTCGTAGACAAGTTGTTGTCAGGCGTTATCGAGAAGACAAGGATTGGACGGAGCATGATCGAGTCAGGCGTAGATCTGGGTGGTCTTGTAGGCAATGCTCTCCTTGCACTGATCATCGCATTGTCTGTACTTGTATCTGTAACAATACTGGGTTTCACAGGCTATGTTGGATCAATAATAGTATTGGCCGCCCAGATAGTATTCAAAATAGTTGCTGGTCTATCGATAATCGTGATCGGTATACCGGTTATCCTGGTACTTTCGGAATACATAGCAATGTTCTTCAGTAAAATGTTCCGCGAAAAACATGATCTAATGACCGAGCTCATCTACGACGTATCAGTTCTTGTTCTATCAATATTCATATTATCAGTGGCCATTGATGTCATGTTCAACTACTCATTACTTCTGAACTATTTGATCACCTCGGCGCCTGCCTTCATAGGAGCAGCCATAATTCTCATCATAGGATATGTTATAGGAGATACTATCGGTAAGATAGTAAACCGTATAGTGAGCCAGATCCTAGATAGGCCTCTCGAAGCAACCGATATAGGCCGTACGATCAAGAGCATGAACATTAATATATCCGTTCTAATAGGGGGCTTGACAAAAGCATTCATAATAGTGGTAGCGATCGTTGCGGCCGTTGAGATAATGAATATAGGCGGCCTAACGGGACAGCTAGTATATCAGGTGGCGGTCTACCTGCCCAAGCTAATCGGGGGCATAACCGTTCTAACGCTTGGACTAATACTCAGTATCGGGTTAGCAAGGTACATTGGTAAATTCCTCCAGAAAGCCTTTAGCAACGGGTTCGAGGATGTCGCGAAACTCGTGGAGAACCTGATCCTATTAGGCCTAACAGCAGTGGTTATAACTATTGCTCTCAACATACTCATGTTGCAAGGATCACTAATATACCCGCTAATACTAGGCATACTAGTCATAGCCTCTGGTATATATATTGCTGGGGTCACTGGCAAGATACTGGCAAAGGTCCATCCTACCTATAAGTACACGGCGCCGCTTATTGAAACCCTTATAATACTGTCGTTTTCAATAATCGGTATCGCTGGAATATTTGCAGAATATG
>JALSQP010000063.1 GCA_026985375.1 Desulfurococcales archaeon
GAGTATATGGGCGGAATATCGTTTGATGATCCTAGGCTACGTATACTGCTAATAAAGTATAGGAGCCTAGAGCCAACTAGGATACTTAGTTTTCTAAAGAGGATATTGACTAAACCAGTTATCTCGAGTATTGACAAGAAAGTTTTCAAGGAGATAGTATTCAAAGAGCTAGATCTAATCGCAGAGATACTTGAGAAAATGATAGAGTATGAAGACGTATTCGAGAAGGAAATCGCTGTCCTGAACGAGATCATATTGCTGGCTGATCGTGTCGCTGCGAGGTTTGAGGGAGAGAAACGGTTGGATAGGCCTGATTTGAAAACTACGATAGAGGAAAGCAGGCTAGAAGAACCGCTCTAATACTGTTCTATCTATCTTCCCTAAGCTAAAAACCTATTATAAGGTACTAGCCTATCAATATCAAACTGTTAATACTGGTTTGTATACTAGGTTTTTTGCGATGTGATCACGTTGTTCCCGCAGGAAATAGCTACTAAGAAGATCATACCTTCATTGAAGGGTGTAATTATACATAAAATGGTTGATATGGGGTATAGTCAACACAGGATAGCCCGTCTTCTCGAGATATCACAACCTCAAGTACACAAATATGTAACTAAGAGCCGCATTTACTATTACGAGTATCTTGAAGCCTTGGGCTTCGATGTGGACTATATTGATAGAGTTGTAGATATAGCGCTCAAACTCCTCTCGAAGGGTGATAAGCCAAGGTTTGTCCTCGTGTTAACCAGCCTCGTAGACTCATTGTCTATCCAGTTGCTCTGCGAGACTAAGCCCTACTTCAAGGAATTATGTAGGCAGACCGGAAACACGCTGAAATTTAACGATCCTTTCATCGAGGAATATAGGATGTTTCTAGAGAGACTACTTGTAATTAGAGGTCTCGAAAAACTAATTCCTGAGGTAGGCATGAATGTTGTGTATGCTCCTCTGGCACCACAAGACATTACGGATGCTATAGGGTTACCAGGCAGGATCGTGAGGAGGGGGGACAGGGCTGTCGCGATAGGGGATCCTATGTATGGTGCCTCAAGACATTTGGCTAGAGTACTCATCATTATCTCAAATATGAGGCCTGAGATAAGAACAGCTTCAAATATAAGATACGATGAGAGGATACTTGGTCTTCTATCCAATAAGGAGCTCAACATAGCTTATACTGGTCCACATGGTTCTCAAGCTGATTTCTGGAGAAGTATAGAACGAGTTGCGGTTAAGAAACCTGATGCAATAGCCGATAGGGGTGGAATGGGGTTAGAGCCTGTGATATACCTATTCACGGAATCTCTTGATGACATGTTATCGCTGATAAGATACATCGCTGGTAAGTACTAGGGGATTTTATGCGGGTAGCCATAATTGGAGGCGGTGCGGTAGGAGGCATAATAGCGTACTACCTGTTTAGGGGCGGTGTAAGTGAGATAGACGTTTACTATGGTAGTAGCGAAAGCGTTAAAGCTGTTAAGAAGAACGGAGGTATCAACGTGGTGATAGATGGGAAAAAATATCTTGTTCCCGTGTCTCCTTATCTGTCTAGCTCGCCAAATGGAATCTATGATGTAGTGTTTAACTGTGTTAAATCGCACCAGGTAGAGAGCACTATCGGGCTATTAAGAAAGATCATAGACAACAGTACATCCATAGTTATGCTTCAAAACGGGTTCGGTGGCCAAGAACTAGTCTGGGAGAAAGTCTCGAGGACAAACACTATTTTTGGCGCGGTATACTTCGGTGCATATAGGCTTAACAGGTACACTGTAGAACTACGTGGACCTGGCCCCGTATTTATTGGCAGAGAGAAAGGGATCTACCACGATGTCTTCGAAATAGCAAGTATTCTAAGACGGGGAGGTTGTGATGTCAGAGTTACGGATAAGATCATGTTTTACCGATGGCTTAAACTAGGTGTTAATAGCGTTATTAATCCCTTAACAGCTATCGCACGTGCTCCTAATAAAATCGTTTTAACTCGGGAAGGCCTTGAGCTTGCCTCACTAATCCTTGATGAAGTAGTGGAAGCAGCGAGCAAACAAGGTGTTTCCCTGGATAAGGAGAGGCTATTAAGACTTGTCAAGAGAGTTGCATATTCTACCATGAATAATTATAGCAGTATGGCGCAAGACTTGCTCTCAGGGAGGCCTACCGAGATCGATTACATCAATGGGTATGTTGCTATGATCATCGGCGATGGCGTCAATAAGATCATAACGTTGATAGTCCGCTTGATCGAGGAAGGAATTTTATCCTAATTTATACAGGAGTATAACCAGCAAGGAAAACGGTGCAATAGCATGCATGACAAGATCACTGTGAGGGATCTCATCAAGAAGAAAGGTAAAGAAAAAATAGCGATGGTCACAGCCTATGATTATGCCTTTGCCAGGCTCGTTGACGAGGCAGGCGTTGATGCCATTCTTGT
The DNA here is from genome assembly GCA_026985375.1 of Desulfurococcales archaeon. Taxonomy (GTDB): domain Archaea; phylum Thermoproteota; class Thermoprotei_A; order Sulfolobales; family Desulfurococcaceae; genus JAADCY01. The sequence continues at coordinate 2,441 of JALSQP010000063.1, forward strand.
TGGAGATAGCGCCGCCATGGTTGTACATGGATTATCCTCCACTCTACCCATAGATATGGATACAATGCTTCTCCACGTATCCAGCGTTGCGAGGGCTAAGCCAAGAGCTCTTGTCATAGGCGATATGCCATTCCTTAGCTATGAAGTCAGTACAGAGGAAGCTATTAGGAACGCGGGATTAATGCTTAAGGCGGGAGCTGATGCTGTTAAGCTAGAGGGAGGAGCCGAGCAAGCCGATAAGATAAAGGCAATGGTGAAAGCCGGTATACCTGTTATGGGCCATATCGGTCTAACTCCCCAAAGATACCTAGTGTTGGGAGGTTATAGGAAGAGGGGCAAAAGGATCGTAGAGGCGGAAAAAATCATTGAGGATGCAAAAGCATTGGAGAAGGCAGGAGTATTTGCGATAGTCATTGAGTTCACAGCTGCCGAGGTAGCAAAAATTATCACCGAAGAGGTGAGCGTCCCGACAATTTGTATTGGAAGCGGCCCCTACTGTGATGGACAGGTTCTCGTACTACACGATCTATTGGGTATAAACACGGAGATCCCACCATTTGCCAAAAAATATGCTGATTTAAGAAGTATAGTTGTTAATGCCGTAAAAAGATATGTTGATGATGTAAGGAACTCCGTATTTCCAGCCGATGAACATTATTTTCATATGAAGGATAAAGATTATAAAGAGCTTGTCAAGAGACTAAGTAAGCAAATTTAGAACAGTGTTAGCTTAGTTCTGGCCAGATCATCTAGTCGTCTTCTTATGAAATCCAAAGCCTCGCCCAGTATCTTGTTGTTATCATAATTAGCTATTATTTCCCTAAGTTCTGCCTTAGTTTTTCTCTTCAGTTTCTTGACAGTATCTACTAGTCTAGGCATTGCTCTTATAATATTGTCCACAATGGTTACATTGGCTGCTCGTGCAGTCCTGGATAATGGGTTTAAATCTATTGTGATCACGGTCTTCCCGATCTTTCTAAGAGCCTCTGTTCTATCGCCATCCTCCAGGGGTACGAGTACGACATCTGCCTTGAGTATTCCTCTTGGGCTCACTCTTCTTCTCTCACTGAACAGTTCTGGAATAGTTGCTGATGCATC
>JALSQP010000064.1 GCA_026985375.1 Desulfurococcales archaeon
TCGATATTTCATGTCCTTTGAATCTCGTATATGCTTTGTCGCCTTCTACCTTGATTATTTGGAAGTACAATCTTATGTGAACCTGTGTTATATCGCCTGTAATATCATATAATGTTGTCTCCATAACTCTGCCAATGAGTTTTAATGGATCATCAGCGGGCGTAGTGCCTATGGATATTTCGCCAAATATTGGTGGTGCGATTACGGTATACCATTTCTTGAGCTTCCATTTATCACGTATAGCAAACTTTCTCCGAGCGGGCATAATCCTTCCTCTCACACTTTTACTTACTAAGACTCTTACCATTTAATTGGGGCTATATAAGACTTTATGAGTTTTGCCTTATTTTGAGATATTTGATCATCTCTTCGATCAGCTCGAACATACATGCGATATCATCGAGGGTTCCTCTAAGGCTATCAAAATGCTTCGGTGAGCTATCCTTTATCTTTATCTTGATGATGTATTCATTTTCGGATATCTCTTCATTGATCTCCATGAAACCTGGTGTTACCATGTTGTCTGGATGTAATGCTTTCCATGCAGCATGGATTTTTCTATTGTCTTCAACTCTTATTCTGAAATATGCTTCAAACAAATATACTCAACCTCATATTTCACACAATTGTAGTTCATCACAGGCAGATAATGTATGCTCAACATCTTTTCCGGCACGAAGTAGTTCTCTTAGAACAGTAACATTTCGTCCATTACTAATTATATTTACCGGCTTCTGATTTAGCAATCCTAGGCTCCTTAATATGTCTACATATATATCGGGTCTCTCAATTCGATCGGTATCTATGCTTCTGCCACTTAGCCATAATCTTATTCCATGTGAAATTTCATTTGCAAGCATGTCTATGTAATAATCGTAGAGCGAGATAATGTTGTATAGGATATTAGGATCAAGTGATAAATTGGATAATAAGTTCACAGATCCTTGCTCTAGCGATTCGTAGATTATCAAAGAACCAAGTGTTTCAAAACTTTCAAGCCGAGTATCTCCTATATAAAAATAGTATGTGAATCCTATGAGTTTCAATAGGATGGTTTTGCGTGTGTTTTCATCTATTTCTAATGCTTCATAAAGAGCTGCTGCGAATTTCTTGGCTCTTTCCGGCTCCTCTTCGAGGAATATTGAAGATGAATTTAATGATTCGACGTTTTCTGTGTTGAATAATTTCTTAAGAAAGGCCAGTACTTGATCGCGCTCGCCAGTTAGGCCTGGAAGGAATGGTATTAGTGTACGAGTAATCATTTCAACCAAACTTCTTTTTCTCCAGCCCCAGAATCTGAAACCAAAGTCTATCTCGGCTTTATCGTTGTCGATAAGTTCTTGTAGAAATTTCTTTTCAGTCCCTTGAAAACCTTCTTTGCCTAGATCTCTCTCCTTGTAAATCCCTGCTAGGATAGCCAAAATCTTGTCATAATCTGATACTATCCAATAGTTTTCAAGGCCTGTAACAATGTATGAGGATAGACTGCTATCCTGTTTATCCCATACGAGTTCTTGGCACCACTTTTTCGCCTGTGATGGTTTAGGAATATTGAGAAGTATTGTGGGTTCATCGGTCTCTAGACATGTTTTTACATCAAGGTTTATTACAGGATATATGTCGTGTTCACCAAGATTTCTTGCCAGAATACTTGCAGCAATCAATGAATCGATGTCAGTTAGTGGTACTATTCTCAAGAAACCATATTCACGGGCAGTGTTGATAAGTACGGGTATACTCTTCTCCAAGAGGTACAACCCTTGTATTTATATACTAATTGTTAATTCCATTATTGACTTGCAAAAATATCTTAGCATCTTTGCTTGTTATTATGGTTTTTAGAACGAATTTATTTAATTAAAAGTAGCCGTGTAGCAGCGCTAGATGTAGCTTGACACTATTAATCTTGCCTGTTCGGGTGTATACTTCCAGTCTGGTGGCAGTTTTCCTATTCTCTTATAGTATTTTACTAGCCTATGTATCTTAGACTCTAGATCCATTAATCCTTTTTTAGCATGGTAATCCTTCGGATGTTCTTCTAGATGTCTCCTAAGGTTAACTGCTTTCTTCATTAGGAATAATAGGTCTTCAGGTATTGGTAGGTTGGCACCGTGTTTTTCGAGTATTTTCGCTAGTTTTTTACCTGTTACCTGTTTAACTAGGGGTATTCCGTACTGGTCGCGAAGTATTATTCCGATCATTGATGGTGTATAACCCTTCTTAGCTAGCTCCACAACAAGTAGTTCTACATCGTTAGGGCTCATATCGAGTTTTAGCCATTTTGGCGGCCCAGCCCTAGCCGGTCGTGTTGAGTGTGATTGTCCCTTGTCTCGTTTCTTGTTCACGGCTAAGCACCAGTATTGTTTTATTCCTCACCTATCCCGGTTAATAGTTTACGGGGCATTTAAATTTATGTCGGACAATGCTTCTAATAGCTTTCTTAGCTTATATAATGCTTTTCTCACAGCTTTTGCTCTGTGTGAGAAAACGTTTTTCTCGTTAACACTCATTTCTGCAAAGGTTCTTTCTTCTCCCAAGGGGATGAATATTGGATCGAAACCAAATCCTTTCTCTCCTCTTTTTTCGCAAGCTATGCTTCCTCTACATTCTCCTCTCTCCGCAATGATGAAGGGTGGATATATTATGGTAACCACTGATCTAAATGTTGCATATCGCTCAGTCTTGTCCATCATCAATTTTAGTATTCCATCACATCCAATGGTTTTGTATACATAGCTACTATATGGGCCGGGAAAACCATTTAGCGCGTCAATGAATAGACCCGCATCTTCGATCATTAGGGGTTTCTTCAAATGTTTATATGCCTCGATTGCTGCTGTTATGCTTATGTCTTCGAGACTATCTGATTGGATCTCTAATTTGTATCCAGGCTTCATCACTATTTTGAAGCCTAGGCTTCTGGCAATAGGTAATACTTCACTATATTTGTGTTTGTTACCTGTTATGAATAATATTTCATTTAGGTTACCTATATCTTTCATGTTCCAGCCTCTTTTTCAGTCTTTCCTCAACATATCTTCCTCTCAGCTTAATCTCATGGACTCTGTTCTTAATCTCATGTGCATTTTCCCCATAACCCTCCATATAACCCTGCCAGAAACTTTCAACGAATGATTTGCTTAGCTCTGGTGCCAGCGCATTTATACTTCTTTCAATCAGATGTATATCAATAGCATATTCTTCGATATCGGTGCTATATCCCGCAAGTCCGAAATCGATCAGAAAAATACGGCCAATGTTTTTACTATAGAGGATATTTGCTAGAGTGAGATCACCGTGATAAATGTTTAAGCGATGCATTTTTCCCACATATTTGCCGAGACGATAGGCGATCGAATTAACAACATCTTTATTCAGCTGGTAGATTACATCTGATAGCTTCTTACCCGGCACATATTCCATTATTATTATAGAGTTAAATGGATCGACAAAAAGAGGGGCAGGCACTGGCAAGTTTGAAGAATATAGTTTCGAGAGGACTCTTGCCTCAGTTTTTGTCCGTCTTTCCCTAAATAGTTTGTCAAATAGCGGGTGCCTATAGGGCTTACTGATCCTATGCTTAACTATGAGTTTTGTGTTAAAAACCTCCAAAAGATAGATTTTTGCCTCGGCCCCTTCGCTCAACAGGATCAGTCTAGAAGCCATGGAAGCTCGACCTCATCGAGACGCCATCTCTGCTTGATAAATGCTTTTTCAGGCTCTATGGTTGTACCGTGCTCATATAGTAGCAGGCCTGTATAAGCAATCATGGCACCATTGTCTCCAGAAACCTCTGGCGGTGTTCCCTCGTAGCGGGCTCCATGCAGGGCGGCCATTGTCTCGAGTTTTTGTCGCAGAACGTTGTTGGAAGCAACGCCCCCAACTAACAGAACCTCTTTCTTCCCGGTAAGCAGTAAAGCCCTCTCCGCGACTTCGACGATCATATCGAACGCTGTTTCCCTTAGACTCAAACAAATATCTCCGAGTTCTTGTCTGGCTTTGATTTTTTCAGCATACTTAAGGCTAGCCGTTAATAGTCCTGAGAAGCTTAGATCTATTCCTTTCACCGTATAGGGTAGATCTATGAAGTTTTGACCCCGCTCACTACATATGTCAACCTGGTGCTTACCATTGACAACATATGGTGGAGCCAATCCAACCTCGCGTGCAAATGTATCAAGGAGATTACCTAAGGGTATATCTAGAGTTTCTCCCAGAATTCTGTATCTCTTTTTCCTTTGAATAGCGACTAATGTATTTCCACCAGAGACATATATCACTAGAGGATCAGTGAATCCTGCAACAAATTTACCTATCTCTATATGGGCGACGGCATGATTAACAGGTATTAGGGGCTTGGAATAATAGGAGGATAAAAATCTTGCAAGGGTTGCACCTACACGTAGACAAGGGCCTAGACCAGGACCCAAAGCCACAGCTATGGCATCAACGTCTTTAATGCTTATTCCAGCCTTATCCAAGGCAGATTTTAGTACGCGTGGAGCCTCCCTGGCATGGTGCAGGGAAGCCTCGCGAGGATGTATCCCTCCCCTGACAGGTATATATTTCGAACACTCATTCGCCAGAATTCTTATCCCATAGTAATTTCGCTGTACAATACCTACCCCAAATGTATGGCTTGTCGATTCGATCCCTAAGACTATCGTCAATTCTTATCTACTCTACTTTAATGCTATTAGTGTTGGTGTCCAATTAGTTTCTGATAAGGAGATAGTTGATCAGAAAACTACTTGATAACTATTTATTATTTCTTATCTCTAACATACTCAACATAACCGCATTTGCCGCAGTGCCATCTGGGAATTGGTTTCTTATGGAATGCCATGAAGCTGCCGCATTTGGGGCATTTCTTATTCTTCGGCTTTATGGTGCCAGTGTTATAATCAAATTCGTATAGTTTGTGTACGTGGGCCACTTAGTTCACCCCATACCCTGTTCTTTCATCATTTGTTCAAGCTGGTAAGACTGAGTTGCATACTCGTTCCTTTTAATTATATGTGGTGGCTCGAATGCTTTTGCTCTCTCAGGGCTATCGTATATGTGGACTTCAGCATCAGATACGCCCATACCATATTCTGTATCTATTCTTCTCACATAAACTCTTTCAACATCTACACCATATGCCTTAGCGAGCTCTACACGTATAAGCCCTCTAGAAGGAGTTGTTCGGCCTATATGCGCTATTCGTACAATGATCTCTTTTCTCTTAATTAGCGGGTTATACCATTCTTTTACTATCTCGGCGGTGTAATCCCCTAGTTGTAGCTGTTTTCCCAAACCATTATCCCCCTATCTCATTTTGTTTATCTCTCATTATGGTTCCAGTATTCACCTTATTTAAGAACACTATGTCTGGTTTAAATCTTTTAAGTAATCGACGTGCTTTAATGATATCCGAACACGTAATAACTGCTCCATAACCTGGGTATCCATATATAATTATTTTTTTCTCATCGGCCAGTGAGATGGTCATTGTCAGTAGGTCCTCTTCTCCATACACTATGTATTTTTTCTTCTTCATCAATATTGTGAGGGTTCGAGAGTTCTGGGACACTGTACCTCGAGGATTAATTATCAGAATAGAATTGCTCAGATCCACGTCGGAGGGCTCATATTTCTTTGTTCTACGTGTTTTGAAATCGATTACTCTGATGTCTCCGTGAAATTTTTGTGATACTACATCGCCTATTAGGTAATCGCCTCTTATATTGCATGTAAATAATGTCCCTGCTCTTTCACCAATGATTAATGTTCCGTGAGGATAAGCGAAGTAATTTCGCAGATTAATAGGTAGCTTTAAGACAGGTATAGGTGTTTTGGGGTTATGCAACCTTGATCGCGTATCTACCTGGTTTTTCTATCCCAAGCGTTTTAGCGACTAAGGATTTTTCGGGATCAATTATTATTATTACTCCTTCCCACTCGTCAGTAAAATCGTTAGAACCACACACCGGACATATTTCTACATCTTTATCCACTAGAGCCTTGCATTTCCTGCATGCTTTGAATGGTTTTCGCTTGATAGGCAAATGTCATCACCCCTTCTTCTTGAGCCATTTGAGGTTGCCTAGATATGGTTGTCTCATTGTCAGTTGGACTCTTAGCCCTTTGCCTGGAAGCGGTGCAACGTTGTAAACTCTTGCTCTTACTATGTCGCCTTTTTCAACCATTCTCTTAGAGTCTCTGAGCAGAAGCGCGGGACGGGTGGGATCATATTCTATTCTCTCGTCTGCTATCTGGTTAATGTATACGAATCCATCAGATGCCCCTAGGTCAACGAATACACCGTTTTTAACAACAGTATTTACCTCTCCCTCTACGACCTCTTTGACGAAAGGATAGAATGCAAGGATGGTAAATTCTACTTTATGATATGTCGCACCATCTCCGGGTATTATCTTTCCTTGGGAATCAACATCGACATCAAATACCGTCACTATAATGCCCATATTTCTTGTTATTACGCCTTCATACTTTCTTCTTAGCTCCTCCCACGCCGCGATATCGAGTGGTTTTCCGAACTTATCAGGTGGTATTCTCACTACGTCTCGAACCCTGTAGATTCTATAGACCAATTCATTCCACCGTGATCTATCCCTTGTTTAGACACAAGTATTATTTACAGTTGAATAAAAACCTAACAAATATAATGATTTGTGTGGTGGTTAATACTCTATTCCCTCTATATCAACCATCATTTTTTCTTCACGGAGATATATTTCGGGTATACCTTCTTTTCTAAGCTTTTTACGTAGTTCTCTATCATTGGTCGCAACGCCGCATTTGTTTTCTTTAGCGTAGTATAGGATTAGATCATCCGTAGACATATTTTTTATCTCTATATTGATTACTTTACAGTACATACGCGCTATTTCTATTGCAAGCCTTGCTGGTTTTGATATGCTAGGCTTATTGGTTTTTGCAAGTTTTTCGAGCTCTTTTATAATCGGTGTTAGCACGATATAGTCGGGCTTAGTGTCGATTATGTCCTCGATCTGTTCAAAAACATTGATTCCACGGGCAATAGTCATTAACATATTTGTATCCAATACTATACATGGTCTTTTCTTCACGGTTTCGCCTCCTCTACGATGCCCCAGCCTGTCAGCCTCCAGCGTCCTAGCACTCTCCTGCTAATGGCTATTCTAGACCCTTCCCAAGCAACGACGGGATCTCGTAGTTTTAGCTCGATATAGTCACTGGTTACCTTCATCACTATGGCTAATCGAATCGCCGTTCCCGCGGTTATAACTATTATTTCACGAGGCTGTATGGGTTTTACCTGCATCATTTCTTTCATTCCGACAACGCGCTGGAGTAATTTATAGTTTACCTTCAGATATGTGACGGGCTCCGGTACTTTCCCTGGTATGCCTACGACATTTCCCACCAAAGCATCAGCTTTCGTTAACGAAGGATCTAGCTTCGTACCTATCGCTAATAGTCCTCCTGGTTTTGCCTCTTCTACTTCTAGGTTTCCGAACCTAAGTGTTACGACCTCTGTCACTATGGCTTCGTACTCGTAGCGGCCAGGTGCTATAGGTTTTCTTACGCCTGGCCTTATTTCGATCTCATCGCCGACTCTAAGTACTCCCTGCATCAGAGACCCACCGATAACTCCTCCCTTTAACTCATTGGGTTTTGTACCTGGTTTGTTCACGTCAAAGCTTCGTACAACATACATTAGTGGCGGTTTAGATAGTTCTCTCTCTGGTGTTGGAATGTATTCTTCGATTGCTTGGAGCAGGACATCTATGTTCGCTTTATGAAGCGCACTAACGGGTATTATGGGGGCATTTTCAGCCCATGTACCTTTCAAGAACTCCCTTATTTCTTTGTAGTTTTTCTTTGCTTGTTCCTTGGACACTACATCGATCTTGTTCTGTACGACCACTAAGTTTCTAACACCGATAATGTCTAGTGCTACAAAATGCTCGAGAGTCTGTGGCTGGGGGCAGTGCTCGTTAGCAGCTATTACGAGGAGGGCTCCATCCATAAGTGCAGCTCCGCTGAGCATTGTCGCCATAAGAGCCTCATGTCCAGGGGCATCTACATAGCTAACTCTTCTCAGTAGACGTGACTCCGAACCATCCGGGCATATTGGTTCCGTAGTGTATGCTTCTGGAGACTCTAGCCCATCACAATAGGCTACGTTTCCATCAGCATAGCCCAGCTTAATAGTCATTCCTCTCTTGAGCTCCTCGCTGTGTCTTGCAGTCCATATCCCTGTAAGTGCTTGTACTAGTGTTGTCTTCCCGTGATCAACGTGTCCTACTACTCCGATATTCACTTCGGGTTGTTTTTCTTCCCAAGGCAAAACGAATTCACCCCAAATACGATTCTATATGTATTAAACCATATTTATGATAGGTTATAGGAAAAACAGTAGAGCTTCTAGCTTCTTGGATTACTATTACTATATTATGTATGTGACTACGTTACTTATACACGATCTTGGTGTTTATCTGAACTATATCTTCGGTGATCATGTTTCCGCGTACCATTTTTCTACGGCGCTCCCCTTTTTCACGTGGATGGAATCCTGGCGGGCCTGATAGAAGTACTCTCTTCTTAACTCCACCTATAACGTCGGGTCTCATCGGAAAACCACTGTTGTCGCTCCCACCGGTTATCTGGATTTTAACGCCCTTAAGCCCTACAAGCTCTCCATTGAATACGTCACCTATTCTTAAACTAACAATTCTCTTTGTACGTTCATCGTTGATACGTATCTGCCATGCACGTGCTCTGAAGATCTCGCCTTCTATCTCGTTGGCCCCAGTCTTATTCACGAGAAGCTCAGCATTAACGTGTGCTTCTGTTTCAGGAACATTGTTATCTATTACAAGTCTCCCCGTTATCTTGACTTTATTCTTCGTGTCAGGTTTGATCATCCTTATAGTGGCTATCCCATGTATAGCCTTTATCTTCTCAGCCAATTTAGCATTAACCTTAATTATCGGTAGCTCGAAACCTTCCTTCATTTTATCATTGTACTCGATCTCGCCGTCACCGACGACCTTGACCTTCTCTATAATTTCTAATTTGGGCGCCTCTGGATCGGATATAACTATCTTGAAGTCGGCCATTTCTTTTCACCACCAGTTGCCCGGTGGTTATTTCAAACCTATCGGTATATAGGGGTATTTATATTGCTAGGTCTAACCAGTACAGGCTTAATAATATACTTAGTATATAAAGGCGTTGGAACATAGGCGGATAAGGGGATGGTCATGATATTAAGTACTGGAAAAACAACCAAGCAATGGGTGAGACAGCCAATAGTTGTTGTTCTGGGACATGTTGACCATGGAAAAACCACCTTACTTGACAAGATAAGAGGTACAACTGTCGCTAAGAAAGAGCCTGGTGAGATAACACAACATGTGGGTGCAAGTATTGTTCCGGCATCTGTACTGGAGAAGGTAGCAAAGCCTCTAAGGAAATACTTCCCAAAACTCAAAATAGAGATCCCGGGCCTGCTATTTATTGATACTCCAGGCCACGAACTGTTTACTAATCTGCGCAAAAGAGGGGGTAGCGTAGCTGATATAGCGATCCTAATAGTAGATGTTTTGGAGGGTTTCCAACCCCAAACATGGGAAAGTATAGAGATACTTAAGGAGAAAAGAGTACCATTCATTGTGGCAGCAAACAAAATTGACCGTCTATCGGGATGGCGTCCGAACCCCGACACTCCTTTCCTAGAAACTATTAGGAAGCAGGATCCACGGGTAGTTAGCAGACTAGATGAATTGATATATAGACTTGTAGGCCAATTATATGAAGCAGGATTTATGGCTGAAAGATTTGATCGCGTGAAAGACTTTAGAAGAACAGTTGCTATCGTGCCTATTTCTGCTAAGACAGGAGAAGGTGTTCCAGAGTTGCTTGCACTCCTAGTAGGTCTAGTACAGCAGTTCATGAAGAAAAAACTCGTAACTAGCAACGAGCCGGCCAAGGGTGTTGTTCTCGAGGTTAAAGAGGAGCCAGGACTCGGAACAACAATAGACGTAATTATCTATGACGGCATTCTTAGGAAAGGAGACATAATAGTTATTGGCGGTAAAGGTGAAGTCATAGTGACTAAGGTCAGAGCACTCCTAATGCCACGACCCCTGCAGGATATGCGTGCACATGAGGGTAAGTTCAGACAGGTAGAAGAAGTAGTTGCAGCTACTGGTGTAAAGATATCGGCCCCCAATCTTGAGGGGGTGCTTGCAGGATCACCAATATTTGTAGTGCCTAACGAACAGTTAATCGAAGAATACAAGAAGAAAGTATTGGAAGAAATAGAATCTATCAGAATTAAGACGGACAATATAGGTGTGGTGGTTAAAGCCGATACCCTAGGCACACTCGAGGCCGTTGTTGAAGCTCTCAAAAGAGAGAACATACCTGTCAGGCTCGCAGATGTAGGACCGGTATCAAAGAACGATATTATTGAGGCCTCCGTCACGCTTAAACAGAACAAGTTATATGGTGTCGTCGTGGCCTTCAACGTCAAGATCCTTCCCGAAGCAGAGGAGTTAGCAAGACGTGAGGGTGTAAAAATATTTGAGCATAATATCATTTATAGATTGATCGAAGAGTATGCACAGTGGGTAAGAAAGATAAAAGAAGAGGAGAAACGCAAGGAACTAGAATCTCTTGTACGTCCCGGCAAAATAAGGATACTCCCAGGCTATGTGTTTAGGAGAAGTAACCCAGCTATCGTAGGCATCGAAGTGCTTGGCGGTGTGATAAAGCCGGGATTCCCGGTGATGAGAAGTGATGGTCTTAGATTAGGAGTTATAATGCAGATCCGAGATCGTGACAACATCTTGAGAGAAGCCAAGGTAGGTCAAGCCGTCGCAATAAGCATTAAGGGCAAGATACTGATTGGTAGACATGTTGATGAAGGAGATATACTCTATACTGACATACCCAAGGAACATGCACGGCTATGGCTGACCAAGTATAAAAGCGAATTGAGCGACGACGAGAAAATGGTGTTGAACGAGATAATAAAGATCAAGAAGAAACAAGATCCGTTCTATGGTTTGGTGTTCTAGACGATCACCAGTCAATAATTTCTTCTTCGCCAAATATAACCCTAATCTCTCTTTCAGCGCTCTCTGGACTATCGCTAGCATGTACTACATTCTCTGACTTTGAGAGAGCGTAGTCGCCCCTAACAGTTCCAGGAGGTGCTTCCCTACCATCAGTAGGCCCTATCATTAACCTTACCACAGATATTGCCTTATCTCCTTCAAGAACCATTGCTATTATCGGCCCAGACGTCATGAATTCTATTAGGGACTCAAAGAAGGGTTTCCCTTTATGAACGGAATAAAATTCCTCTGCTTTCTCTCGAGTAAGCCACAACATTTTCAGGGCTTTGATCTTGAGTCCTTTCTTTTCGAATCTTGCTATTATCTCACCTATAAGCCTTCGACGTACACCGTCAGGTTTTATAAGAACCAATGTACGCTCCATGTTTTTCACCAGTTATATGACGTATTATTTTTGAGTTTTAGAATATTTTTCGGTAAGGAATAGAAGTTGTTTACTCAAATACGGTATTATTGGGCATGATAAACAGGATATATTGAAACAGCTTATCTCATCTGCTTACCATACTTCAGCGTCCACTTTAGCTTTCTAGGATCCCTCCTCAATACCAAGTAGTTCTTGTAACATTTCCTGCTACAGAACCATAGGATGGAACCATCATTGAGAACATGCATTAGCCCTGTACCAGGCTCTATTTCCTTGCCACAGAAGCTGCATCGTGTTAGCCTTGGCAATTCTTTTCACCTTTCCATACCATCTTGTCAACTACGGAGTGGTTTAGGATTTTTATCCTTTTAAGCTTTGCCACAAATCTTATAAAAATGGCTTCTCTGGTAAGTATGAGTGAGCTAGGATTAATGATATAGAATAATGGTGTTGACCATGTCGGAGGAGAAAAACAAGATCTATGTAGAGCAACCAGAAATAAACGTAACAGAGGAGATAGGCTTCCCAGCAGAAGTTATACAGATTATCGGTAGAACAGGCGTTACTGGTGAGATCACCCAGGTCAGAGTTAGAGTACTTGAAGGAAGAGATAAGGGTAGAATAATCACTAGGAACGTTAAAGGCCCTGTACGACTAGGCGATATCTTAATACTGCGTGAAACCGAGCGTGAAGCTAGAAAGCTCTCTGGTAGAAGATAAGGAATATTTCATTAGTATAATTCATTATCACTCATTATTAATGGAGTGTTTGAACAATATTCTTCTTTATTATCTAAGAATAAGGGATAGGATAATGATGATTTTCAAAAAGCTTTATGAGTATTAGATGTTTCTTTAACTAGATTACTTAGCGGCCTTAGCCTTGAGTTCCTGTACCTCTCTAATTATTTCTTCTACGAGGTCCTTAGCTCCAGCAGGATCAATTATTGCTGCACTAGCTGCTGCAACCTCTATTCCAGCGGCTTCGCCTAGCCTCTTCTTACTGGGTACGTAGACGTAGGGTATCTTCTTTTCCTCGCATAGAAGTGGCAGGTGCGCAACGATCTCCGGTGGATCAACGTCTTCTGCTATTGCAACAAGTTTTGCCAGTCCTCTCTCCACAGCCTTGGTTGTTTCGTTAGTGCCTTTCTTTATCTTGCCGCCTGTTTCTCGCGCCTTCTTGAAGGCTTCATATACCTTTTCAGCTAATTCTTCTGGTACCTCGAATCTTACATAGAACGGTTTGGACATGCTTCATCCTCCTCCCGATTAGGTCGTCTGGTCTAAAGCTACTGTCTATATCTGGGTATATTAATGTTTTGATAGTTTATGTATGTGAAAATATTGCTACAATTTTGTCCTCATTGATAGAATCTATTCTAGCAAACCCAATCCTATATAGCTGTATGTGATTCCCTGGTTTTTCTCTGTCAATAATGTTTTTCTCTACAAGCATGTAGCTTCTCCTTATCTTCATAGCCTCAGGTATGACTAGCTCTAGGTTGGTGCTCTCGGCCAGTAATACCCATTGAATGATCGGTGCTCGTAGCTTCTTTGCATCTTCATGTGATAAGCTATGTAAATTCAATACAGCGATAATTTGATCTTCTGTGATTTCTATATTTTCTAGAACGAAATTACCAAGTCCCATCAGTCTCACTATTTTCTTATTAATGAATAGTTTGAGATCATTACCTGAAAATGCTACTGTGGAATTTGGTTTAATGATATATTCGTGATAATCGTTTTTATTAAGAAGACGTGGAATTCTAGCTTTTATATTGGTGGAGAAGCCCTTAAGTATGGCGTATACTGGTTTTTCGACACTCATGTATCTTGTAGCAATGGGATCAATTATTGACCTATTAATTGAGGCTAAATTCACATAGCTTATATGTGCATCTATCGCTTTCGTTCCTACATCTTTTATAATTTCCCATAATGCCTCTTTAACTATTCCTCTTTTTCGAA
>JALSQP010000065.1 GCA_026985375.1 Desulfurococcales archaeon
AATATACATGTTCTCGGGAGCAGCTTCAAGAAGCTTCTTGACTACTTCGACTACTGCATCTATATCTCTCTGATCCATGAATACTCTCCAGCCTATGTGCAGGTTGAATACCTCAGCTCCAGCAATTGCTGCTTTCTTGATAGCTACAATTAATGCCTTCTCTATTCTTTCCTGAATATATTTCGAATCTGTCACCAAGTTATAGTATGGTCCGTGAGCTACTATTGTCGTGAACGCCTTCTTCGCAAATTCACCATAAGCTCCAAAATATTCTTTTCCACGACTCTTCCTCGAGAAATCCCATGGTGGTATCTCGGTTAACCTCATTCCTAATGCCGCTGCTTTTGTCGCAGTGCTAAGAGCGTTATATGTTCCCCAGTCGAAGAGTATCATTAGTGGCTCACCCCATTATAATTTATATAAATTGTATCGGTTTACTAATTATTTTCCACAATACAATACTATTTTAATTACTAAATATAATTGTTTCTTCAATGCTCTACCTGTACGAAATTATTCTCAGTTTTTCAAAATCATATTCGAGCAACATATAACCTCCCCGATAACAGGGTGATGGTGACAAGTAGAGGATATTGTTCTTATCAATAATGATGGGGGCCTCATAGCTCAGACCAACCACAACGAGGGAAGGACAGGCTGACTCTATAATTTCGTCTAGGAACCCATAGCCAACACTATAGCGTCCCATGAATTTGTTTCCGAGAAGCAAAGGAGGATAATAAGTCACGAATATATCGTAGTTGTCTTTGCGGAGCCTACCCACTACCTCCTGGTTTACATTGACTCCTAGACCTGCAAACTTTATTCTTTCTGGGCCTATGCTGAGCGACAGTGTTTTGCCGTCCAGGAGAACACCTTTTGTCTTCAACCATTTGGAAATAGAGGGATCATCATTTTCACCTATTACTCCCACAATATACTGTGATAAATTCGATAGGAAATCAAGGATTTCAGGCGAAGACATATCACCTGCCGAAATAATAATGTCGGGCCGAACCCTTACCTCCGCAAATATACTATGGACTATAGCCTCGTTGCACAGACATTTCCTGATACAGAGAATCGTGACCAATCCTATATCACCGGCACCAGTTTACCTCTATGCTCATATACACCTAAGACGACCCTGTAGTCTCCATACCACGAGCTCCTCTGAAGTAATCCTTCGACAATAGCACAACCACCCTCATATAGAAACGGTATATATAATGCTTCGAAAGAAGTAATTGTTCTGAGTTCATATTTCCTGCCTTGTAGAAACTCGTACTTGTGTATCAGGGCCTCCGATGGATAATTTAGGGCACTTAATTGGTGGTTTTCAACACATATTCTTGCTCTAACGTATCTTGCGTTCTTCCATGGCTCCATTAAATCAAGGGATCTCGCTACACCATCATTATATATTATCGAATAATCGATACCTTCTACCTTGCCTCGTCTCCAAGGCCTGTAAAAGTATTTACGTATAGCTTCTCTGCTTATCCCTAATTGCTCTTCTAATCGTTTACTCCATAGAGCTAGCTCATATTCATTAAACGCCCTAACAATACCCCTTCTTCCAACTGTCTCGCTGAGAGCCTCTATAACTTTTAGCGAGTCACGCCATCCGTAAACCACAAGGTCTATATCGCTCATGCCGGGCGAATGGATGCCTACTAGAACGGAACCGGTGATGCCTATGCTTACATTGCCAGCATACATTTTTATAGTATCAATTAGTTCTAGCGCAACCACTTCAAGACGATCTCTAGGATGATAGATCAAGCCATATGTTCGTTGAATAGGGTCGTATATTGCTATGATCTTATCACGAGGAATAATCGGGGATAAGCAACCAAAGCTATGTATGTAGGTCCTCCATGGTGTGCTCTCATGTACTATTACGGGATCATATATAGGAACAAGTCTACGATATCTGTTCAGAGAGTCGTGCCAGGGCCCAACTTGTCTCGAACCAGCACAATATTTTTGATAACCAACAACATATCCAGCAGAATGCGCATTACCAACGACAACAGCATAACAATTATTTCTTAGCTTCAGATAATAATGGTCAAGAACATCATTGTCTACCACATGGTTCACCATATTGTAAGTATTACACATACACTAACTATGTGGCTATGCAAAAGAAATAATAAGCGGTGATTCCAAGAATGGTGAAAATAATCTCGTTCGATATTGATGGAACCCTTCTCGACAGTTATGCTGGTATACCATTGTTCTACAAGGACTTATTTATAAAGGAAAACAAATGGTTTACAACCTGCAGAAATGACATAGATTTCCAAATAGTCTGCAGAGCAGAAGGTGTGGCGGACGAGCTCGGACTACTGAGAGATGAATGGTGGAGTAAAATACTTGGTATACGTGATCAAGTGTTATTTACGGAATTATTGATCAAGTATTGGAAGTATAGAATAGAACATTCAAAACTACTGCCCGGCGCGCTCAAGGTATTGTCGGGTTTCAGAAAAGCCGGGTTCAAAGTTATAAGCATAAGCTATGGCGACGACATATTAGGTCTCAAAAGATATAGGATCGCGCTCTATGGACTGGAGAGATTTTTCGATGACGTGATAGTAGTCAATGACGACATGTCTACAAGGTCAGAAGCTATAGAGTATATCTTACGGAAGTATAGACCTGGGAAACTCATCATCGTAGATGACAAATGCAGAGTACTTGAAAGCATTATGTCTGAATCGGAAATAATTGAGACGGTGCACATGGTTTTTCCCTATCCTGAATGTATGGAGATACAATATAGAAGATGCGGTGATACAGAGGTCTATAATCTCTATGAACTAGGAAAAGAATATAGTGTAATATAGTATTAGACTAGGGCATGGACTTCTACTCGTGACTGATATCAAACAGGTGTTGGTTCATCAACTTCCTTGAGCTGCTCGATCACATATTTCCTTATCTCTTCAAGGCTGGGCAATCGCCGGACTATCTTACCATTCTCAATATACTTAGCCAGGAGGGGCTCATAGCCCTGCGGTATACATCCTTTCTCGAACGGCTTTATCATATCGTTTAATCCTGGCCTTCTTCGAAGCAGTTGCTTGGCTCCGGGTAGCTTACCTCTTTTCGTGAATGGTACCCATTTTCCGTTTTCTTCAATCTCGACTATGTCGGCGCTGATATCGATGGAGGGCGGAAATGATACGCTTGTCCCTATACCGAATGCGTCAACGATGTCTCTTAGTTCTACAAGGCTTTTCTCGTCAATGCCTCCGCTAACCACAATTTTTACATGTTTGTAGCCGTGGAGATCTAATGTCCATCTAACCTCTTCAATAATAGCCCTCATATTACCTCTACGACTACTAGGAGTGTCCAATCTGACCCCGTATAGTTTGTCTCCGAGGGCTTCAGCCGCCATGAGTGATTCTATACGTTCATCATATAATGTGTCGACGAGCATTATCCTTGGAACAT
>JALSQP010000066.1 GCA_026985375.1 Desulfurococcales archaeon
AGCAGAGAAACCTAATCTCCTTATAATCGATGAGTTTGCCGCTCATCTAGACTCTCTAACGGCTCAGAGAGTTGCTAGAAAGCTCGGTAAACTAGCTAGGCAAGCCGGGATTACCCTTGTCGTTGCAACCAACAGACCCGACATTATTGAAGCACTAAATCCAGACAAGATCGTATATGTGGGATATGGGAAGGCACAACCAAGCGGATAAGCAATCTATGTAATCTTGTTTTACACCTTACTATACTGGGGGGCACCCTTGGAGAAAATATTAGTGCTAGCCTCATCCAGCCCTCAAAGGGCTGAGCTACTTAAAAAATATGTTTCGAGGCTAGTCATAATAAAGCCGAAAATAGTTGAGAAAATATACGATGATCCCTACAAGACGGTCCTGATGAATTCACGTGAGAAGGCTCTTAGCGTATTACATGAAGCCCCTCCGAGAGCGGTGATCATCGGAACTGATACAATTATATATTCGAAACAATATGGCATCATAGGAAAGCCTCAGAGTATGAACGAGGCAGCCGAGATACTATTGAAGCTACGGGGGAAATGGCACTCCGTAATAACTGGTGTCACTATTATAGACATTGAGACCCTAGCGACAAGCAGTTTCACCGCAGAGACCAGTGTTAAGCTAAGGGATTTCACGAAACAAGAACTACGTGAGTATCTGGCAACAATGGAGCCGATGGGGAAAGCAGGTGCCTACGCGGTACAGGGGATCGGCGCATTACTCGTTGAAATAATAGTTGGCGACTTCTACAATGTTGTTGGACTACCCCTGGCCAGGCTCTACGTAGAACTAAGGAAGTACGGTATAAACCTTCTGAAGGAGTCCCTCAAGAAAAAAGTAGTTGGATGATAATATTGTTCGAGTACTTCTACCTAAGACCCGATGCCTTAAGCGTGTGGACTAACCCCGATGTCAGAGGGAGATTATCATGGTACTACAGTGTTATGAAGAACGAAAAACCAGCTAAGTTCATCATAGCCCATAGCCTGGAGATAGACTTAGACCCCTACGACCCCGAGATCACGGAGGAAGAGCTATGGAGAATACATGAGAAGTACCGGGATACCTTCAGGAAGATATGGGCAGGAATTAGAGAAGGGCGTGTCGAATTAGAAAAACAGGATTCTTTCCCAAAGTATAGTTTCCTCGATCTGAAGATATCGTTAGCCAAAAGACTATATAGTCCATGCCGACTATGTGCGAGAAGATGCGGGGCCCAGAGGGATGCGGGTCAGAAAGGAATATGCGGTGTTAGCAATCACTGCATTGTACACTCGTATTTCCACCACCTAGGCGAAGAAGCTCCACTAGTCCCAAGCGGCACAGTATTCTATGGAGGATGCCCCCTAAAATGCGTTTATTGTCAGAATTGGGATATCAGCCAGGTAGGTATAGAGAGTGGAGCAAAGATAACACCATTTAGACTGGCTGAGATACAGAAAGAGTTGAGGTTAGGCGGGGCACGTAATATTAACCATGTGGGAGGAGATCCCATACCACATATACCATTTATTCTTGAGAGTTTAAAGTACTTGGATGTGAATGTTCCGCAGATATGGAATAGCAATATGTACATGACTGAGAAAGCTCTTTCTCTGATCGTCGATGTTATAGATGTCTGGCTCCCTGATCTAAAGTACGGCAATGATCGATGTGCCGAAAAATACTCGCTCGTCAAGAACTACTGGGAGATTGTTACCCATAACATAAGGATAGCCCATGATAACGGCGACATGATAATAAGGCACCTGATACTTCCTGGCCACATTAACTGTTGTAGTAGGAAAATACTGAAATGGATCGCGGAGAACACGCCGAGAGCACTAGTCAATATCATGGATCAATATAGGCCGGAATACCTTGTCAAGAAGTATCAGGAACGATATCCAGAAATAGCAAGA
Source organism: Desulfurococcales archaeon (assembly GCA_026985375.1). GTDB lineage: Archaea > Thermoproteota > Thermoprotei_A > Sulfolobales > Desulfurococcaceae > JAADCY01. The sequence goes on from JALSQP010000066.1 coordinate 1,921, forward strand.
CGTATAAAGAAAGAGGAACTCCTCGAAGCATATAGGTTAGCTGACGAGCTAGGAATAGTTTTTAGACCAGTATCTTGAATCCGCATAGATGTATGGTGAACAACGTGTCAGCCATGAAAAATGTTAGCGAGTATTGGTTCTTAGACCACTACAGGGTCATCGTGGCTAGGCTTGTCTCAGGAAAATATCTTTTGTCGGTGGACGTGTATAGGCGTAACTGGGTTTTCGAAAAGCACGACCAAGTATGTATCAAAAACTACTGTCTCTTATACGCCGAGATAGATCCCAGCAAGTATGATCTTGCAGATAAGGGTGTCTCAAAAATAATAGTTACAGGTCTTAAATACAATGATCATAAGGAGACAATAAACGTACGCTATATAATGGATCAACAGCCAACATACCCCTTGATAGAAAGACTGTTCTATCAGTCGTGGCGGATAATTGGTTGTGGACAACCCGTATCAGCATGGGAAACTAGGTGTCCTGAGGAGAAGAACCAGGTATAACTTATTTTAATCATACATGGTATTATTAATTAGTTCAACCTCTACGCTATGAGAAAGATAATACTAGGTGTAAGTATTGGAGTTTAAGCCAAAGATAAAGGATAAGCGTTGGAACATTGATAAAGAGAAGCAACTCTACGAGAAATGGATGGAGGAAAAACTATATGAGTTCAAATTTGATCCTAATGATAAGAGGCCAATAATAGCGATTGATACCCCCCCACCATATGCGAGCGGGAAATGGCATGTCGGAGGAACAGGTCATTATGCACAAATCGATATGATTGCAAGGTATTTCAGGATGAAAGGCTATAACGTACTCATACCATTCTATGCTGACAGAAACGGTTTGCCCGTAGAGGTACAGGTCGAGAAGGCATACGGTATAAACCCGCATGAAATATCGCAGACCCCTGAAGGGAGAGAGCGTTTCCTAAAACTATGTAAAGAGTTTCTCGATAAGGCCGAAGACGAGATAGTCAAGGTGTGGAGGAAGATAGGTTGTAGCTTCGACTACTGGAGAAATGGCACGGATAGTCCAGAGTATAGGAAGCTAACCCAGGCAACGTTCATTGAGCTATTCAATAAGGGCCTAATATACGAGGATGAAAGACCCGTTAACTGGTGTCCTCGATGCAGAACAACACTGGCAGACGCGGAGCTAGAGCATAAGGACGTCGAGGGATACCTCTACTACATTAAGTTCAAGATAAAAGAGACTGGGGAAGAAGTAGTAGTCGCTACAACTAGGCCCGAAATGCTCCGAGCATGTAAAGCCCTCGTCTATAACCCCGAGGATAAAAGATACAAGAGGCTTAAGGGCCTACACGCGATAAACCCTGCCTACGGACATGAAATGATCATCACTGAGTACCCAGAGGTAGATCCTTCATTCGGCACAGGCCTTGTAATGGTGTGTAGTTATGGAGACCAGACAGATGTCAAGATGTTTCGAGACCTCTGTCTAGAACCAACGATAATAATCGATAAAGACGGCAGGATGAAGGAGATAACGGGGCCTCTGGCCGGGCTAATAGTCGAGGAGGCCAGGAAGAAGATCGTCGAGATACTCGAGGAGAAGGGAGCCTTAGTCAAGAAGGAGAAGATCAGGCACAGTATTCCCATATGTTGGCGTTGCAAGACACCCATCCAAATAATACATACTAGGGAATGGTTCTTAAAACAACTAAACTTCAAAGACCAAATAAGAAAGATCGCTGAAGAGATAAACTTTCGTCCAGAAATGCATAGGAAAAAACTCCTAGACTGGATAGACAGTGTCTCAACTGATTGGCCCATAAGCAGGGATAGATACTACGCTACAGAGGTACCGTTGTGGAGATGCCGTCGGTGTGGAGCTATACTAGTGCCGAAGCCCGGCAAATACTATAGGCCGTGGATCGATGAGCCTCCGTGGGATAAGTGTCCGAGATGTGGTGCACCCAAAGAAGAGCTTGAGGGAGAGAAGAAAGTATTTGATACATGGTTTGACTCAAGCATATCGGTTCTCTACGTAACTGGATATAGGAGGAACGAGGAGTTGTTCAAAAGAGTATTCAATAACACGCTCAGGCCTCAGGGACAAGACATTATCAGGACATGGCTATACTATAGCCTCCTAAGAGTATACCAGCTTACAGGAAAACCAGCATTCAAATGGGTAAGAATAACAGGTATGGGGCTGGACGAGAAAGGAGAAGCCATGCATAAGTCAAAGGGCAACGTCATCGACCCGGAGCCCTACATAGAAAAGTATGGTGCCGATGCGTTCCGCTACTGGGCTGCGGCGGCCTCGAAGCTCGGATACGACTACAGGTTCTCCGAGCAAATGCTTAGAACGGGTCTTATCTTCGCCACCAAACTATGGAACATAGCGAGATTCGTATCAATGTTCTCGGAGCCGAATGATATTAGTGAGGATAAACTGGAGCCTATTGATAAGGCAACGATCGCCCTGCTGCATAGGGAGCTAAAGGAAATAGATAGAGCATATAGCGATCTAGACGTGTATAAACCGATAACCCGGATATACCAGTATACATGGAACTACTTCGCCTCAAACTACATGGAGCTCATTAAATCCAGGGCCTATAACCGGGATAACTCCTTCACGGAGCTAGAGCAAAAAGCCGCATGGTACACCCTACACTACGTGCTGAAGACAATATTAAGAGCACTCGCACCTATAATGCCCTTCGTAACAGATGCGATCTATAGGGAACTATACGGAAAGACAGTCCACCTTGAGCACTTCCCGGATCCCGAGGATAAATGGTTGGAAATACCAGCTGATCTAGCGGAAATATTGGTTCAAGCAAACTCGGCTATATGGAGCTACAAGAAGAAAAACAATATTAGATTCAAGGATCCATTGCCAGGAAAAGTACTACTGCCCGATAAGATGCGTCCACTTGAGAAAGACTTCATAAAACTTCATCATATAACGGATTACGTGTTCTACAAGGAGGACGAGAAGCCTGAGAAAGCAATAGAGATAGGGGCAGGTATATATTTAGTCCGGTAATAACCTCCTCCTAATACTCCAGCCGACTCTTTTAACAAATGCCCTAAAATCCGGATAACCATAGTAGGGCTGAACACGGCCTCTTTTAATAGCTTCTAGCACATTCTCAATGCTGAGTTCATCAACATCTATCACCGTGTACGCTACACCAATATATTCGGGGATATGCGCATCGCTAGAAGCTATGCCTGGGAGACCCAGCATTTTAGTGGCTTTTATGGCCTCTTTATTCGCGTTTGGGGGCGCTGACGCATTCCATACCTCGACTGCATCCCATCCATGAATATTGTAGAGGTGTTCGCCAATCCCGTGTCTTATGATATCGAAAGGATGGGCTGGAACAACTAAGCAGTTGTTTTCATGTGCCCGATCTATTAGTTCCAAAGCATTTCTAGGGGGATCAAATGTTTCGAGACAATATACTAGTATATCGCCCAGATCTGTTCTAACCTCATTACCTATGATTACTAAGGGCGCGTCGGGTAGTTCCTTAGCATAACGGGAACCCATTAGTGCACCCTGGAAACTATTATGGTCCGTAATACTGATGATCTCGATGCCTTTATTGATTGCTTCGAGAATAATATCCTTTGGTGTACAACGACCATCACTATACGTGCTATGTATGTGGAAATCTGCTTTGAGCCTCAAAGCCATGTCACCGGTGGGATGTATTGGTTAATGTGATAGTTGATCGTGGTAGATGTAATATGTGTAAGCTATGCGTTGAATACTGTCCTGCCCATGTTTTTGTGATCATCGATGGAGAGCTCGTGGTTAGACAGGAAAACTGTACAGAGTGCTATGCATGTATTCCTTTATGTCCCGAAAAAGCGATCAATATAATCGATGATGATCCCTAGTAATAGGGTTTTAGCTCACTTCCGCAGAATGGGCATTTATAGTGTACGTTTCTGGCATGAGCTGCACAGAAATATGCTTCTCGTCCAACTTTTAGGCACTTCGGACAATAGTAAACGTCCCCAGTATCAACTGCTTTGAAGAGGTCTAGATCTCTGTGGCAGATCACGCATTTGACGATGGTCCATCCCTTATGTCCTGCCTTGTTAACGCCTTTTAGCAATCCGATCGTCATATTCTTTTCACCCAACATATAATACTATACTCGAACTGTAGGATAGGGGGATATTTCCCTAATAACATTTATCTCGGCGATGACGATGAAAATAGCTGCAACAGCAGATATCCATAGTCCTAAGTACTTGGCCCTGTTTATTAGATCACTTAGAACACTTAAAGAAAAACCCTCCCTTCTTATTCTAGCCGGGGATCTTGTCTACAAGAATAGAATCGAGATGCTAAGACCTGTTGTAGATGCCATACACAAAATGCTCGGCAACATAACAATTATCAGCGTATTTGGTAATGAGGAGTTTAGAGATCATGAAGAAGGATACGTGAAGAAATACCCTGAGATTACATGGCTTAATGACAACTATACAGTGGTCCAAGTGGATGATTTAAAAATAGGATTCATAGGCACAAGAGGAGCGCTCGACAAGCCCACTACATGGCAGCTCAAAAACATACCAGAAATCAAGGAATACTACGACACATTGCCCGATAAAATAGCAGAGATAGCCTCAACACTTAAGCACCACGTAAACAGAGTAGTCCTCATAAGCCATTATGGTGTAACTTATCGAAACCTAAAAGGAGAACCAAGACATGTATGGCTACACTTAGCCTCTACAAAATTCGAGAAGCTGATCGAGAAAGGATTGTTTGATATTGTTATCCATGGCCATGCACATAATGGGTTAATCGAAAAAATAACTATTGGAGAAACACCGGTATACAATGTATCTCTCCCGGCAAGGAAAAAGATTGTAATGATAGATATAGATCAATATACCCCGCAAGGCCTGGAGAGATGGATATTTAGACGCTAGGCGCAATGAAATAGTATGCAAGAACACATGTTTATTCATGGTGTTAGTTATTGGCGGGCATTCCGATCTGGCAGAGCGCTCCCCATAGGAGACCAACAATCACGTTCATCATAGTCGCTTTGAATTTCATAATATTCGTACTCATGTATGTTGATCCATCCCTCCTCGTTAGCGGTGCCAAGACCTATTTTGATGTACAACGTGCTCTGGCGATGGTGCCCCTGGACATAGTGATGGGGCATCGCCTATGGACGATATTTACTGCAATGTTTCTCCACGCCAACCTTATCCATATCCTTGGTAATATGATATTCCTGTTTTTCTTTGGTGCCCCAGTGGAGAGTGTTATGGGTAAGAAAAGATATATTGTATTCTATATTCTATGCGGTGTTCTGGCAGCTGTTTTCCATATATTTAGTATTGCTATAATGCCTCAGGAAACATTGGCTGGTTCTTACTCTGGAATTAACCCCTGGATAATACCGACTCTAGGGGCCTCTGGCGCTATCAGTGGTATTATGGGTGCTTACTTGGTATTCTATCCTAGATCGAAGATAACAATGGTTTACCCAATATGGTTTATACCATTGATATTCACATTGCCAGCATGGGCTTATATAATCATGTGGTTCATATTCCAGTTAGTCATGGGATTATATGTACTGATTGGGTTTGCGTCCTCGGTGGCGTTCTGGGCTCATATAGGAGGCTTCCTCTCAGGCATAGCTTTCGCCCCGTTCTTCATGGATCCGAGGATTAAAGCGCAAATAAAGGTGTTTAGGAGCCTAGAAAAGCATATAGGAGAACCTATGAGCGAGCTCTACTATGATGACTTCATCTATTAAGAGCTTCAGGGTCTTAGCCCCTCATATATTGCGAGGCTCGTTATTATTGCTATCAGCCCTATATACTCTCTGAACAAGTGTTTCTCCTTCCTAAGCCTTAAGTCTATGTTGAACAGTATCTTGCTCCCCTCTTTAGAAGTCATCAGTCCATTGTTTCTTGCTTCCTTAACCATTTTTCCGGCCCAGCTTGGAAGCCTCTTTTCCACTAGATCCAAATATGTGGCGACGACAGCAGATTCTGTATCACCGTACTTCTTACTATACTCAATCATTTGTTTGACGTGATCGTATAACTGAGTGTATCTTGTGTCGAGGGACACGAAACCAGGCCATTTGCTCCCAAGAACCCTAAATACGTCTTCGAGAGTCATACCGCTCTCCAGCGCGTGCACATGGTCTATGCCTGATGCCCTGAGGTGGTCAACCATATCATATCTATGAATGCTTCTAAGAGCATCTATGAACATCTTAATATCTCTCCAACCAGTGCCGTGGAGGAATATGTTCAGAGTTCTACGTATCTTCCCTGAATCCTTAACAACACTGTCCACATCCGTGTATGCCAGCACAGAAGCATACATTAAGTGGGGGACAATTATGTCGGGGAACACATTGTTAGGAATCCACCTATACGCTTCTCTCAGTGCTTTCCCTAATAGTGTTCCCCAGGAGGCATGGGGGGCTGCTAATTCCCCTCGCCTTATTTTCTCACCGATCATGCTTGCTTGATCTAAGTATTCGATCACTGATACAAGCGATGATACCAGATACCTTGCATCCTTATCGAGGCTTAGCCTATGATAGCATCCAGGCTTTATCGATGAATAGATAGCGAGATGTACACCCTCCATAAAGGATTTTACAATGAAGGTGTTCAAAGTTTTTAACACCCGCTTAAAGATTATAAGCTGTTAGACGAATCATGATGGTTGCTGGTTGTTCTATATTGAGACACAGTGTTATAGGTATTATTGTCGCAGCTGTCTATTGGCTGGCCATATTCTCGTCACTGTTAATCCTAACTGATCATTTAACTGCTTTGTTTGAAAGCGCTATTGTCGTTGCAACTCTTTATTTTGGCTCCAAAATAGTGATCAGAATGTCTAGTCGTGTCTTCATTAATGTTGGGGGGTTCTTTGTCCCAATGATTATTTCTGTCGAAATGCTTGTTAGAACATATAATATTGTAGCATCATATCCGCAAGTGGTTATCGTACCTGTTTTCATAAATATAGTCATTGCATATCTTTCATCCTATGTTGTTGTGGGTCATGGTGTCATAGTACGTTTTCTGCCACCTATAATAGGTGTTTCGTCAGCTATTGCACTTGTATTATCAATGTATAGTATCTCGCCATATTATTCACTGCCGCTATCGATAGTCGTAGGATACGTCTCGACCCTCTTTGGGGCAGATATTCTCGGTTATAGGGGTTCTAGAGAAAAGCTTGTCTTCGGCGGAGGGGGGTTTTATGACGCCTTGGTGGTCATACCTTTGTTCTCGCCCGGGATCTCCTATGGGCTCGCTATTTTGAGCCTGCTTGTGATGAAGTAATACATGGATCAGGGTGAGAGCTCTTCTTCACGAGCATGAGCTGATCCGATGGTTTGCTATTCATCATCTCCTAGTCTTCTTTACTAGGTAGGAGATAATAGATTTAGCCGGATCGATCCCGGTCGCTTCTTTAAGGCCACGCCATAACGGGAAAGCGTTTGCTTCTATCACATAGTGTTTCCCAGTGTTCTTATCAATTATTATGTCAATGCCTGTATAGTCTAGGCCGAGAACCTCGGCTGTTTTGATCGCTGTCTCGAATTCATCAGGATAATCTTTCTCGAAGATCCTTATTCCGCGTGCACCCTGAGCTATATTTGTTTTCCAGCCACTACTTATAACTCTCTTCATTGCTCCTATAACTTCTCCCCCCACAACAAATATCCTTAGATCGTAGCCTGGCTTCTCAATATATTCTTGGAGATAGCTTGGTAGACGCAGTGATAACAGGCTCCTAGATATATGATAGGCTAGTTCAGGGTCTGGTATTAGCGTGGAACCTAGGCCGAGGCTCCCTATTAGGGGTTTAAATACGGCTGTACCATGTTTATCCACAAAACCCTTCGCCATGAAGGGGTTCTCAGTCATTATAGTTGTCGGGACAGGGATTCCGTTGAAAGCTAGTCTTAGTAAGCTACGCCACTTATCTCTCGTGTCAATGATCGCTCTGGAGGAATTGATTATACATGTACTGTGTTCCAACGCCTCAATGATGCCTAGTCTCTTAAAGAATAGCTCTAAGCTTGGCGTTAGTCCTAGGCTTCTTATCACTGCAGCATCTACTTCTACACTGTTTCTTCTGCTGTAGACGCGTATTTCGCCCCTATTGATCTCGGCATCTAGCTCCTGTATCTTCATATATATCGGTGTATGACCTAGCTCACTAATTGCTCTTATGAGGTCTTGTGCGCTCCAAGGAGGCGTGGATCGGTAGTGGATAATACCTATTTTCATAAGATGATGTACCTCAGATCCTTGATAGCCTCGTCACAGTGAACAATATGAGAATGGATGCAACCGTCATTGTTACTGTGTAGAATGCAGGCCCTAGTGCAGGATTAATTATTGTACCTGTGATCGCGCCAAGGGACATAGAGAGCAGTACAAATGTTAAGAGAGCAATACCTTCACGCTCGCTTCTGTGCTCCTTGGTATAGTATGCGTGGTAGAGTAGGATTATCGCGGCTATTGTTGTGCAGGCTATAATTGTCTCGAGCTTAAATGTCGCGGTAAGATAAAGAAGATCAATATAGAGAATTATGAACGTTAGAATCAAGAATTTCCTAGAGTACGAAAGACGCTCAAGGATGCCCATTAGTGCTCACTTCTCTTCTCAGTTATCCATGTTCATCGTTTTCTGGCTATATATAATCCAATTATTGAGGCATAAATATTGGTTTCTAGAGGGTCTGTATTAAACACTATCTGACGTATTTTCGCTCTCATGAATCTCAGTTTGAAGATCTTTTCCTTCATGTAGTGTTCTTCGACAGTAGATGATATAATGAGCACGTCGCCGGGGCCCGCGACGTATTCTAGGGGCTCGTATCTCGACCTAATGCCTCTACGTCTCAGCGCCTCTGAGATCAGGTATGCGGATGGCTCCAGCATCTTTGATGACGTTACAACGATGTCCATGGCATTGGCAATGCTATCTATTACGTCACTATATTTTTCTATTAATTCTGCAGTCACTGGGTGAAATCCCTCCTTCATATGTGTATCCAGACGCTCATGTCTTCGTCCAAGCCCCTTATAGATCTTTATACCTGTGTTGAACGCCGCTATACCCATGGCGATGGAAGTTTCTATCTCATCTTGTAGGTCGACATATATTTTATCGTACGGGGCCAACGTATCCGCTAGTATGTCGTTCTGTGGTCTCGTTGAAACCATTAATATTTCGTTGCCCATGAGTCTTGCTGCTTGTAATATGTTGAGCGTTATATTTGATCCTGGATCAGTGGTGAAGAAAACTATTGTTGAAGGCTCAGTATATGCTACAACGTAGTATGAGTAGCTCATTGCATCGAGAAGACGGACATCGTTTTCCGGTGTCATCGTTGATATTATCCAGTAGAGTATGTTGGCTGGAAGATATCCTAGGCGTGAATAAACAATGTATAGTCTACCCTTTGAGGATTCGAGATACTGATTAAGATTATTTGAAATTTTCTTCGCAACATCTTCCAGGGCTCGGATCCTATTCGCCAGCAGTCTTATATCACTGCGTTCTCCAGTGCTCTGCAACAGCTACAATACCTCTCGTCCGGGCTTTTGGGTATTTTCTCAATTATCTTTGGTAACAGTCTTTTAGCCTTCTCCGTATTTTCTCTCATCACCCTTAGTACCTCGTCTGCCGTAACGGGTTTTTCCGCCCATACATCATAGTCTGTTATCATAGCCACAGTGGCGTAGCATAGCTCTGCCTCACATGCAAGGACAACCTCGGGGACAAGGGTCATACCTATTATGTCGGCATGGAACACGTTCTTCCATATATTGCTCTCCGCCCTTGTAGAGAATCTTGGGCCCTCAATACAAATGTATGTGCCTCTCTCATGGAGCCTTATTCCAGGAACCTCTTTAGCCGCCTCGATTATTATTCTCCTGAGATGCTCACAGAACGGGACAGCCATACTTACATGTGCGACCGTTCCGCCCTCGAAGAATGTCATTGGCCTTACTCCTTTGGTCATGTCTATAAATTGATCCGGCACTACGAAGTCTCCAGGTATATAATCTTCTCTCAAGCTCCCAACGGCCGAGAACGATATAATCCATTTAGCGCCCAGCGCTTTGAGAGCCCATATATTCGCTCTATAATTAACGCGGTGAGGCGGTATACGGTGTCCTCGGCCGTGCCTTGGGAGGAACGCTATTTTCCGATCTCTTAACCGCCCGATCACTATTTTATCGCTGGGCTCGCCGTATGGGGTGTATACTTTTATTTCGTCGATCTTCTCTAGCTTATCAATGCTGTAAAGCCCACTACCGCCGATAACGCCTATTTCGACCTGTCTTTTAGGTATGAACAACAATTTATTCTACCTCGCATGTCTATATATTGAGCACATATTTTTTTGTGGATCCATCATATTTAATGAGGTCCTTCTCCTCAAGTATTCTTAGTGCATCGCGATAGTATCGCTCACCGACATTTATACCGTACCACTCCTTGAACCCTTCAATGATCTCATGATAGGCCCACTCCTTCTTCCCTGTCTCCTTGTGTGTCTCGAGCATCATTCGTTTGATGAACTGGTATGTGTCCTCTAGCCTTGTCCATGGGTATTGGAACCAGATCCACTCCTTGACCTCGATATAGTAGTAGTCGGGTTTAAACCTAGCTACGGGACTGATCCACTGAAGAGCAGCGGTCCGGGCCTCTGTAGGCTTCCAGTTCTCCTCCACGAACCTCTTAGCGAGGCTCAGAGTATCGCCAGTATCAACGATATCATCAACGAGCAGGACCTTCATACCACTAAGATCTATCTTGTACGGGAACTTAATGATAGCTCTCTCTTCGGCTTTAGCAGCCTCTGTCCAGTGCTGGCTCTGAATACTTAGTAGATTCTCAATATCAAGAAAATCACATATTAACCTCGCTGGGACATAACCGCCGCGAGCAAGAGCCACAACAACATCAGGCTTATAGCCGGAAGAACGTATCTTATCGGCAAGACCCCAAGCCCAATCAACAATATCCTCCCAAGACACAAGCCTAACATTAACACGAGGCATAAAACCTATCACCATAACAATAAACAAGAAGTATAAGATATAAGCTTTAACAAAAACCCAAAACCCATTAAAACCCCTCCAATAACTAACCCAATAATAGACGCGGGGGTGCCCGAGCTAGGTCAAAGGGGTCGGGCTTAGGACCCGGTGGCGTAGGCCTGCGTGGGTTCAAATCCCACCCCCCGCACCACAATACAATCTTGATCTAAGGATGACGACTTGGCTGTTCCGTTTAGATAGAAAGGATATTGGATGTATGAATTCTCGCATAGAT